>CAMLOC010000260.1 GCA_946481465.1 uncultured Shinella sp.
ATTCACGGCCGGTGACCATGACATTGCCCTTGTAGAGCTTCAGCGTCACTTCGCCTTCGACATGCTCCTGGCTCCTGTCGATCAGCGCCTGGAGCATTTCGCGCTCCGGCGAGAACCAGAAGCCGTAATAGATCAGCTCCGCGTAGCGCGGCATCAGCTCGTCCTTCAGGTGCGCGGCGCCGCGGTCGAGCGTGATGCTCTCGATGGCGCGGTGCGCGGCGAGCAGGATCGTGCCGCCGGGCGTCTCGTAGACGCCGCGCGACTTCATGCCGACGAAGCGGTTCTCCACGAGGTCGAGACGGCCGATGCCGTTGTCGCGACCGTAGGTGTTGAGGGCCGCCAGCAGCGTCGCCGGCGACATGCGCACGCCGTTGATGGAGACGGCGTCGCCGCGCTCGAAGCCGACCTTGATGACGGTCGCCTTGTCGGGTGCCGATTCCGGCGAGATGGTGCGCATATGCACATATTCCGGCGCCTCGACGGCCGGGTCTTCCAGCACCTTGCCCTCGGAGGAGGAGTGCAGCAGGTTCGCATCGACCGAGAACGGCGCCTCGCCCTTCTTGTCCTTGGCGACCGGGATCTGGTGCTGCTCGGCGAATTCGAGGAGATGGGTGCGGCTCTTGAACGACCAGTCGCGCCAGGGCGCGATGATCTTGATGTCGGGGTTCAGCGCATAGGCGGACAGTTCGAAGCGGACCTGGTCATTGCCCTTGCCGGTCGCGCCGTGCGCGATGGCGTCGGCGCCGGTCTTGGCGGCGATCTCGATCAGGTGCTTGGAGATCAGCGGGCGGGCGATCGAGGTGCCGAGCAGGTAGACGCCTTCATAGACCGCGTTGGCGCGGAACATCGGGAAGACGAAATCGCGCACGAATTCCTCGCGCACGTCCTCGATGAAGATCTCCTTGATGCCGAGCATCTCGGCCTTCTTGCGCGCCGGCTCCAGCTCTTCGCCCTGGCCGAGGTCGGCGGTGAAGGTCACGACTTCGGCGTTCAGTTCGGTCTGGAGCCATTTCAGGATGATCGAGGTGTCGAGGCCGCCCGAATAGGCCAGCACGACTTTCTTCACGTCTTTATGTGATGCCATGGTGATGATGTCCGTTGCATGAAGGGGCGCGGCAAACCCGCGGAGGCCCTGTATGCCGGCACTTTTAGCGAGATTGGCGCGTGACGCAAGGGTGCGTGCCGATGCAGGGCGGGTTTGACAGCGCCGGGCGAAGACCCATATTCGCCGCAGCGAACCCCTTAAAGGAGGCGAAGCCATGACGACCCTGCAAGAGATCATCAAGGAATCCAACGTCGCCGTCATCACCGGCGGCGCCGCCGGCATCGGCCTTGCCGCCGCCCGGCATTTTGCCGAAGCGGGCATGTGCGTCGCCATTGCCGACCTCAACGCCGACCGCCTCGGCGAGGCCCGGGCCGAACTCGAGGCGATCGCCGGCGAGGCCAATGTCATGGCGGTGGAGACGGACGTCGCGCACCGGCACGCGCTGGAGGCGCTGGAGCGCGCCGTGCTGCAGCGCTTCGGCCGCGTGCATGTGCTCATGAACAATGCCGGCATCCAGCCGGACACCTCCGTCTTCAGCGCGGAGACGAACTGGGACCACATCCTTTCCGTCAACCTGATGGGCGTGATCCACGGCACGCAGGTTTTCGGGCCGACCATGCTGGCCCACGGCGAACCGGGCCTCATCATCAATACCGGCTCCAAGCAGGGCATCACCACGCCGCCCGGCAATCCCGCCTACAACGTCTCCAAGGCGGGCGTGAAGGTGTTCACCGAGGCGCTCCAGCACGAATTGCGCAACACGGCGGGCGCCAGGCTTTCCGCCCATCTCCTGATCCCCGGCTTCGTCTTCACGGAGCTGACGAAGGGCGACCGCACGGAAAAGCCGGATGCCGCCTGGACGCCGGCCCAGACCGTCGCCTTCATGATGGAAAGCCTGGAGCGCGGCGACTTCTACATCCTGTGCCCGGACAACGACGTGCCCCGTGCGCTCGACGAGCGCCGCATGGCCTGGGCGATCGGCGACGTCATCGAGAACCGCCCGCCGCTCTCGCGCTGGCACAAGGACTATGCCGGGAAATTCCAGGCCTTCGTCGAAGGCGACTGATATGGCGGGATCGATGAGCCGGCGTAACGGCCCATCATAGACTTTGATTGGTAATTTGCAGAAAGCCGGATTAGAGGTCTTTGATCTTCCCCGGCTTTCAAGGCTCTGCCATGGACTTCCTGCCCACCCTCCCGACGCTTCTCGCCTTCACGGCCGCGAGCCTGCTGCTCGCGATGACCCCCGGTCCCGACATGACGCTGTCGATCAGCCGCGCGCTCTCGCAGGGCCGCGGCCCGGCGCTCTTCGTCGTGGTCGGCACCAGCCTCGGCATCGTGGTGCACACGCTGCTCGTCGCCTTCGGCGTCTCCGCCCTCATCACCGCCTCGCCCACCGCCTTCCTGATGCTGAAGACGGGCGGCGCCGCCTATCTCCTGTGGCTCGCCATCCAGGCGGTGCGCTACGGCTCCAACCTCACCGTCAAGGCGGCGGCCGGGCCGCGCGGCACGGCGCTCGCCAATATTTCCAGCGGCTTCTGGGTGAACCTGCTCAATCCGAAGGTCATCATCTTCTTCATGACCTTCCTGCCGCAGTTCATCACGGCGGGCGATCCGGACGTCACCGGCAAACTGGTCTTCCTCGGCCTGTTCTTCATCGTCGTCGGCATTCCGGTGAACATCCTGGTGATCCTCGCCGCCGACAGGCTGGCATCCTGGCTCCAGCAGAACCCCAGGGTGCTGCGCGGCATCGACTATACCTTTGCCGGCGTCTTCTCCGTCTTTGCGGCGAAGATCCTGTTCACGCAGGCGCGATAGGGTCTTCGTTCTCCGCGATCCCGGACGCTGAACCGCTGAGCAATTCTTGAGGGAGTTGCTCAGCCGATCAGCAGCGCGTCGTCGTCGAGCGTCTGGCCGCGCATCTTGCGGAACATGGCGATCAGGTCCTCGACCTGAAGCGTCTTGCGGCTGTCGCCGGAGACGTCGAGCACGATCTCGCCGCCGTGCAGCATGACGGTACGGTGGCCGTAGTCCAGCGCCTGGCGCATGGAATGCGTTACCATCAGCGTCGTCAGCTTGCGCTCGGAGACGATCTTCTGCGTGAGGGTCATGATGAACTCGGCCATGCCGGGATCCAGCGCCGCGGTGTGCTCATCGAGCAGCAGCACGTCGGAGCCGGCGAGCGTCGCCATGACGAGCGAGACCGCCTGGCGCTGGCCGCCGGACAGCAGGTCCATGCGGTCGCGCATGCGGTTTTCGAGGCCGAGGTTCAGTTCGGCGATGCGCTCGCGGAAGACGGCGCGGCGCTGTGGGCCGAGGGCGGAGGCAAGGCCGCGACGCCCGCCCCGGCGGGCGGCGAGCGCAAGGTTCTCCTCGATGGAGAGCGCGCCGCAGCTTCCCGTCAGCGGATCCTGGAAGACGCGGGCGACGCGGCCGGCGCGCGCGGCGGTGCCCTGGCGGGTCACGTCCGTCGTGCCGATCTTCACCTGGCCTTCGGTGGCGATGACGTCGCCGGCGAGAACGCCGAGCAGCGTCGACTTGCCGGCGCCGTTCGAGCCGATGACGGTGACGAACTGGCCCTCCTCGATGGTGAGGCTGACGCCGTTCAGCGCCTGCTTCTGCAACGGCGTTCCCTTGCCGAAGACGACCTTGATATCGGAGACGGAGATCATCAGGCGGCTCCCCCGCGGCGAAGGCGCGGCAGGACGAGCGCCACGGTGACGAGCAGGGCCGTCACGAAATTGAGGTCGGAGGCCTGCAGGCCGAGCACGTCGGAGGAGAGCGCGAGCTGGATGGCGATACGGTAGAGAATGGAGCCGAGCACGCAGCCGATCAGCGCCATGAGGATACCCCTCGCGCCGAACAGCGTTTCGCCGATGATGACGGCGGCAAGGCCGACGACGATGGTGCCGACGCCGGAGGTGACGTCGGCAAAGCCGTTCGTCTGGGCGAAGAGCGCGCCGCCGAGCGCCACCAGCGCATTGGAGAGCGCGATGCCGAGATAGATCTGCCGGTTGGTGTCGACGCCCTGCGCGCGGGCCATGCGGGCATTCGCCCCCGTCGCGCGCATCGAAAGGCCGGCATCGCTTTCCAGGAAGCGCCAGACCAGCACGACGGCGACGACGACGAGGACGCCGACGAAGAGCGGGCGGACGTAGAAATCGCGAAGACCGAGACCGAAGAACGGGCTGATCATCGTGTCGGCATTGATCAGCGCGACGTTCGGCTTGCCCATGACGCGCAGGTTGACCGAGAACAGCGCGATCATCGTCAGGATCGAGGCGAGGAGGTTCAGGATGCGGAAGCGCACGTTCAGCAGCGCCGTGACGAGGCCGGCAATCGCGCCCGCCACCATGGCGACCGCCGCGGCGAGCCACGGATTGACCCCCGCGATGATCAGCACCGCCGCGACGGCGGCGCCGAGCGGGAAGGAGCCGTCCACCGTCAGGTCCGGGAAATCCAGCACGCGGAAGGCAAGGTAGACGCCGAGCGCGACGAAGGCATAGACCAGCCCCAGTTCGACGGCACCCCAGAAGGCAATCAGGCTCACGGCTCTCGGCTTTCTCTCTTCACCCGTTCCCCACGGGTCTTGCGGGAGGGTCTTCTTAACAGATCAACCGCTGCCGGGCGATCCGGCAGCGGTTGATTCCGATTGGAAATGTCCGGGAAACCCGGGATTATTCGATCACGCGGGTCGCGCGGCCGACGACGGCCTCGGGAAGCGTGACGCCCATCTTGTCGGCGGCGCCCTTGTTGACGACGAGGTCGGTGCCGGCAGCGACCTTCACGGCGATGTCACCCGGGTTCTCGCCCTTGAGGATGCGCACGACGATCTCGCCCGTCTGCTTGCCGACATCCTTGTAGTTGAAGCCCAGCGCCGCGATGGCGCCGCGCGAGACGGAATCCGTGTCGGCGGTGAAGAGCGGCAGCTTGGCTTCCTCGGCAACGGCGACCGCGCCTTCGAGGGCGGAGATGATCGTGTTGTCCGTCGGGATGTAGATCGCATCGGCACGGCCGACGAGCGCACGGGCGGCGCCCTGTACTTCGGCGGACTTGGTGGCGGCGGATTCGACGACCGTCAGGCCGGCCTTCTCGGCCTCTTCCTTCAGCACGGCGAGCAGCGAGACGGAATTGGCCTCGCCCGAATTGTAGAGGTAGCCGATCGTCTTGGCTTCGGGCAGGATTTCCTTGATCAGCGCCAGGTGCTCGGCAACCGGCGACAGGTCGGAAAGGCCGGTGACATTGCCGCCGGGCTTGTCCATGTCCTTGACGAGCTGCGCGCCGAGCGGGTCGGACACGGCCGTGAAGACGACCGGGATGTCCTTCGTCGCGGAAACGACGGCCTGGGCGGACGGCGTGGAGATCGGCACGATGACGCTCGGGCCTTCGCCGGCGAACTGGCGGGCGATCTGCGCGGCCGTCGCGGGGTTGCCCTGCGCGGATTCGTAGAGGAACGTCAGGTTCTCGCCTTCCTTGTAGCCGGCGGCCTCCAGCGCTTCCTTGACACCGTCGCGGGCGGCATCGAGCGCCGGATGTTCGACGATGGCGGTCACGGCAACCGTGACGTCCTCGGCCTTGGCCGGCAGCGAAATCGCGAGCGTTGCCGCGAAAGCAAGCAGAAGGTGGCGCATGGATGGTCTCCCTGGAATGATTTTAAGCCGTTTCTAGGCAAAACGGCCCTTCAAATCAATTCTCGCAGGCCGCTTCATCAATCACAATTTCTGATGGGAAGGCGCGGCGGAACGGCGCTCAATCGTCCTCGCCGTGCCCGACGATCATCATCGCCTCGAAGGCCATGCGGTCGACCTTGCGCATGCGCTCGGATTCCGACTTCAGCTGGCCGCAGGCGGCGAGGATGTCGCGGCCGCGCGGGGTGCGGATCGGC
>CAMLOC010000261.1 GCA_946481465.1 uncultured Shinella sp.
CCGCACAACCTTGTCGAAAGCATCCTGTTCGGCCACGAGAAGGGGGCGTTCACCGGCGCCACCGAGCGGCACATCGGCAAGTTCGCCGAAGCCGACGGCGGCACGATCTTCCTCGACGAGATCGGCGACCTGCCGCTCGAGGTGCAGGTGAAGCTTCTGCGCGCCGTGCAGCAGGGCGAGATCGAGACGATCGGCGCCCGGTTCCCCCAGAAGGTGAACGTCCGCCTCATCTCGGCGACCAACCGCGACCTCATCAACGAGGTGCGCGAGGGCCGCTTCCGCGAGGATCTCTACTACCGCCTCAACGTCTTCCCGGTGACGATCCCGGCGCTGCGCAAGCGCAAGGAGGACATTCCGGTTCTCGTGCGCGCCTTCGTGCAGCGCTTTGCCGGCGAGCAGAAGCTGGCCCGCCCGCTCGGTGTTTCCGCCGCCGCGATGGCGCTTTTGACCGCCTATGACTGGCCGGGCAACATCCGCCAGCTCGAAAATGCCATCTTCCGCGCCGTCGTGCTGTCCGAAGGGGCCGAACTCACCGCCGCCGACTTCCCGCAGATCGCCGCGCTGGTTCCGGGCTACGGCCTTTCCGAGGACGGCGCCGTCACCTGGGAATCGGCGATGCCGCGCACGCCCGAACCGGCGACGGAAACGCATCTGCCGAGCGTCTACCCCGACTTCCGCCCGGCCGAGCCGGCAAGCGCCGAGACGGGTCCGGACAACGCCATTTCGAGCGTCGACAAGGGCGGCCATGTGCGCAAGCTGGCCGATGTGGAGGAGGAACTGATCCGCTTCGCCCTGAAGTTTTATCATGGCCAGATGAGCCAGGTTGCCCGCAAATTGGGCATCGGCCGCTCGACTCTCTATCGCAAACTGAAGGACTATGGCATCGACCCGGACGACCCGTTGAAAGAAGCTGCGTAAAAACCCCTGGAATCCCGGCCACTTGCACTTTCTCGATTGCCGTTTATTCCCTGTTAGTGGATTGTTCACTATAACGGGTGCGCAACGACGAGTGTGGCGTATTTGCCATGCTCTCACCGCAATTGGCAGTCATCTGGGATAACGGACGTTCGTTGTCCTTCGGACGGGGAAAGAGTTGGCAAATTTGTTCGCATCGATGAAGCGCCCCGGGGCCTCCCTGGGCAGCCTCTGCAAGACAGTGTTGCAAAAGCTGCCCAAGGCTTTGTCCACGGCTGTGCTGTCCGCTGCCCTCATCCTGCCCACGGCCATTCCCGCGACGGTCCAGGCCGAGAGCGGCAATCGCACGCTGAAGCTCTATTTCATTCATACCGGGGAGAAGGCGGAGATCACCTACAAGCGCAACGGCCGCTACGATTCGGCCGGTCTCGCCAAGATCAACCAGTTCCTGCGCGACTGGCGCCGCAACGAGCCGACCAAGATGGATCCGCGGCTCCTCGATCTCGTGTGGGAAGTCTACCAGAAGGTCGGCGCCAAGGATTACATCAACGTCGTGTCGGCCTATCGCTCGCCGGCCACCAACGGCATGTTGCGCTCGCGCTCCAAGGGCGTCGCCAAGAAGAGCCAGCACATGCTCGGCAAGGCGATGGATTTCTACATTCCGGGCGTCAAGCTCGCGACGCTGCGCGCCACCGCCATGAAATTCCAGGTCGGCGGCGTCGGCTACTATCCGACGTCCGGCTCGCCCTTCGTGCATCTCGACGTCGGCAGCGTGCGCGCCTGGCCGCGCATGAGCCGCCAGGAACTCGCCCGTCTCTTCCCCGACGGCAAGACCATGCATGTGCCGACGGACGGCAAGCCGCTGCCGGGCTACCAGCAGGCGGTCGCCGACTACAAGCGCCGCGTCGGCGCGAACACGATCGAGGTGGCCGGCGGCGGCTCCACCCCGTCGGCATCCAAGCGCAAGGGCGGCTTCCTGGCCGCGCTCTTCGGCGGTGGTGGCGACGAGGATGAAGAACCCGAAATGATCGCCAGCAACGCCGCCATCCCCGACAACTTCGATGAAGGCGGCGCGAAGGCGAAGGTTGTCGAAGAGAAGAAGCCGGTCGCCGCCGAGGCGGAGACGGAGCTTGCCTTCAACGCGCCGGTGCCGGGCAGCCGCCCCGCCTTCAAGGCCGCGGAGACGACCAGCGAGCTTGCCCTTGTCGCCCCGGCGACGAGCGGCGCGGTCGCGGCCCTCGAAGCGGCGACGACCGAAGAGCAGAAGCCTGAATTCGAGGACCTCGCCGCCTACAAGATCCCGCTTCCCGTCCTGCTCGGCGCGCGCACGGAGCCGGGCGACGCCGAGCCCGGCGCGGTCCTGACCGCGGAGGCGGCCGTCGAGGATGCGGAAGAACTCGCCATGGTTCCGGTGCCGGGCCTGCGCCCCGAGGTCTCGCTCGACCAGTCGCAGACCGCGCTGATGGCCGCCGCGGAAGCCGAGGTCGCGCTGCCGACCGCCGCCGACCGCTCCGGCCTCGCCGCGCTCGCCGATCCGACGCGGGACGTGACGGCCGGCGGCCCGATCGAAATGGCCGCGCTCGTATCGACCGATACCGGCGGCGCACGCTCGCTTTCGGGGCTCGACGCCTTTGACGGCAAGCCGGCGGAAGAGACGATGTCCAAGGGCGGACGCCCGAAGAAGAAGGATGCCGATGCGGCAAGCCGCGGCGCGATTCGCACCGAGCCGAAGCTGACGCAGAAGATCATCTCGCAATGGGCGCTGACCCAGGGCCGCGTCGCCACGCTTTCCAAGCCGGTCAAGGCGCCGCGCTTCGTCAGCCGCACGCTGCGCGCCGCGCCGACGACCGTCTACATGGCCGGCTTCCAGCCGGAGGGCAAGTCGATCGACGCCGGCCGCTTCAGCGGCACCGCGGTGAACTTCATGGAAGTGCGCAAGTTCCAGGGCGCCGGGAACTGAGGTTCGTCGATCCCTTCAATAAAAAACCCGCCGGAGCGATCCGGCGGGTTTTTCTTTGGCTCTTGCGGGTGGCGCTCACGCGTCCGGCGGCAGCTCGATCATGCCGAGGGCCTGGAGGTAGGTGTCGAGGATCGCTTCCTGCTCCATGCGCTCGTCCTTGTCCTGCTTGCGGATCTGGATGACCTTGCGCAGGATCTTGGTGTCGAAGCCGGTTCCCTTGGCTTCGCCATAGACGTCCTTGATGTCGTCGGCGATGGTTTTCTTTTCTTCCTCGAGGCGCTCGATCCGCTCGATGAACGCGCGAAGCTGGTCGCGGGCGACGCCGTGGGCATCCGACATGCTTGTCTCCTTGGATGGGATAAAATTCGAAGGCCGTGACTTGCCGCGAACTTCCGGCAAGATCAAGGCCTCTCCCCGATTTTCACGGGGGTAAGCTCATTCCTTCGGGCGGTTCACCTCGAAGGCGGCCTTCTGCGCCTCGCTCGCCTCGCGCTGGTGGCGGGCGCGCCATTCCTCGTAGGGCATGCCGTAGACGATCTCGCGGGAGGCCTCCTTGTCGAGCGGCACGCCGGCTTCGTTCGCCGCCTCGCGATACCAGTTCGACAGGCAGTTGCGGCAGAAACCCGCGAGGTTCATCAGGTCGATGTTCTGCACGTCGCTGCGCTCGCCAAGGTGTTTCAGGAGGCGGCGGAAGGCGGCCGCCTCGAACTCGGTCTGCTGTTCCTTGCTGAGTTCGGTCATCGTCTTGGCCTCAATAGGGTCCGGTGCGGGAGGGGAATATCTCATATGTGTGCAGCGCCCCGTCCGCATTCAACCGGGCGAAGACCGGCGCAAGGCGCTCCACCCAGCGGGCGATGCCCGCCGCATCGCCGATCTCGTCCTGGCGGATCTCGATGAGGGCATGCGGGATGCCGGGCTTCATGCAATGGCGGAACATCGTGTCGCCGCGCAGCGCCCCGTCATAGGGTTCGTTGTCGCCGACGACGACATCGCCGGGCGCTTCGAGCGCCGCCAGCAGCGGGCGGACGGCGCGATGATCGCTGTCCCACAGCACCGTCACCTGCCAGGGCCGGGCGACGCCCTTCCAGGCCGGCGTAAAGGAATGCATGGAGAGGACGAGCGGCGCCCTGCCGGTCTTTTCCGCGACCGCGCCGATCGTCCGGGACACGGCATCGTGATAGGGGCGATGGAAGGTTTCCAGCCGGTATCGCCATTCTTCGGGCGTGATCGGGTGGTTACCCGGAATGATCGCGCCGTCGGAAATGCGCATGACGAGCGTCGGATCGTCCTCGCCGCGGTTGGGGTCGATCAGCAGGCGGGAAAAGCGGCTCAGGACGACCGGCGCGTTCAGCCGGGCGGCGAGGCCGCGCACCACGCCCTCGACGCCGATGTCATAGGCGATATGGCGCTCGAAGGCGCTGTCCGGCAGGCCGAGGCGGCCGTAGCGTTCGGGCAGACGATTGGTGGCGTGGTCCGCCAGGATGACGAGCCCGAGGCCGAGATCGCCGTCGATGATTTCAAAGGGGGGATGGTCCTGCATGCCTTTTGCCGAATTGCGCCACTCGTGCCGAGTGATCGCATGGGGGGATGGGAGCCGCAAGCGCAGCCTCCCGCCTTTCAGGAAAGATTCCTTCTCCTGTCGCGAGATTGTAATCGATTAGTGTTGCGTTGACATTCATGCCCTGCCGTCGCAAGAAAGCGCTTATCCAAATCAACGGAGTTGCATCGGAAGCCGTGAGAGCCAAGAGCCATCGCCCGTTTTTCCCGAAAGCCCGCGGCCTCCTCCAGGCCGGTCTTTTCGCCTTTGCCGACTTTGCCGCCCTGTCCGTGCCGGATACGGCGAAAGCCGATTTCCGCGTCTGCAACGGCACGCAGAACCTCGTCGGCGTCGCCATCGGCTATCGCGCCAAGGAAGGCTGGATGACCGAGGGCTGGTGGCAGGTTCCTGCGACGACCTGCGCCACGCTCATCGAGGGCGAGCTGCAGTCGCGCTACTATTATCTCTATGCCGAAGACGCCGCCCGCGGCGGCCGCTGGACCGGCGACGTCAACATGTGCGTCGCCGAGAACGAGTTCAAGATCACCGGCGTGCAGGACTGCTTCGCACGCGGCTTCCAGCGCATGGGCTTCAAGGAATATGACACGGGCCGACAGGGGAGCTGGATGGTGCAGCTCTCAGATACGCCAGGGACCCAGGAAAGCCAGAACTGATGAGACGGAACAGAAAAGTCAAAATCCTCGCCACGCTCGGACCGGCATCGTCTGACGAGCAGATGATCCAGAAGCTGCATGAGGCCGGGGCCGATCTGTTCCGCATCAACATGAGCCATGCCAGCCACGACGTGATGCGCACGCTGATCAGCCGCATCCGCGCCGTGGAGGCCCGCTGCGGCCGCCCGATCGGCATTCTCGCCGACCTCCAGGGCCCCAAGCTGCGCGTCGGCAAGTTCGCCAACGGCTCGGAAGAGCTGAAGCCCGGCCAGACCTTCACGCTCGATAACAAGGATGTGCCCGGCGACAATACGCGCGTCTACCTGCCGCATCCGGAAATCCTCGAGGCCGTCAAGCCCGGCCATCGCCTGCTGATCGACGACGGAAAGCTGCATCTGCGCGCCGAAAGCTCCGACGGCAAGTCGATCGTCTGCACCGTCGTCTCCGGCACCAAGATCTCCGACCGCAAGGGCGTCAGCCTGCCTGACACGCTGCTCGGCGTCGGCGCGCTGACCGAGAAGGACCGCGTCGATCTCGATGCGGTTCTGGCGACCGGCAGCGTCGACTGGGTGGCTCTGTCCTTCATCCAGCGTCCGGAAGACCTTGCCGAGGTGCGCAAGGTCGCCCGCGGCCGCGTCGGCCTGATGTCGAAGATCGAGAAGCCGCAGGCGATCGAGCGCATCGACGAGATCATCGAACTGTCCGACGCGCTCATGGTGGCGCGCGGCGACCTCGGCGTGGAAATGCCGCTGGAAGCCGTTCCGGGCCTGCAGAAGCAGCTTATCCGCGCCTGCCGCCGCGCCGGCAAGCCGGTGGTCGTTGCCACGCAGATGCTGGA
>CAMLOC010000262.1 GCA_946481465.1 uncultured Shinella sp.
CGGCGGATGACGGTGGCGGCCGGGTGGAGGTGGCCGGCGATCTCGCCGGCAGGCGAAATCAGCGACGGCTCGTGCCGGAAGGCGAGGCCCGCATAGTGCAGTTCGTCCGCCGACTGGCCGGGCAGGTCCACCGTCCCGTCGGGATCGTGGTTGCCGTTGATCCAGATCCAGTCGCGCCCGCGCGCCAGCTCCGTGATCTTGGTGCGAAACATGTCCGGCAGGTGGGCCGAGCCGACGCGGTCGTGGAAATTGTCGCCGAGGCTGACGACGATCGCCGGGTCGTGCCGGGCGATGACGGCCTCCAGCACCTTGAGCGTGGCGAGCGTGTCGTAGGGCGGCAGCATCATGCCGCGCCGCGCGAAGGCCGCGCCCTTTTCCAGGTGCAGGTCCGAAACGACGAGAAGGCGGGTTTCCGGCAGGTAGAGCGCGCCGAGCGGATCGCACACCGCTTCCACGCCCGCCACCACGGTGCGGGCCGAAACGGCGCCGAAATCCTCGATCTTCGCCGATGCCAGCGCGAGCCTCTGCATGCCTGTCGTTCAATCCTCTCGATGGTCCTTCAGAGGGCCGCCGCGCCCATCGCCTCGGCGATCAGGTCCTCCGCCGCTTCCGCCAGCAGGGAATCCTGCGCCTCGCCCGCCACCGGTTCCTTGCCGATTTCCAGCATGATCGGCACGGCGAGCGGCGAGATGCGGTCGAGCCGCCGGTGGGTGATGTGGCCCTTGATTCGCGCCAGCATATCGCCCAATCGCTGAATATCCAAAAGCCCCGCCGCCGCATCGTTGCGCGTGGCCTCCAGCAGGATGTGGTCCGGCTCGTGGCTTCTCAGCACGTCGTAGATGAGGTCGGCGGAGACGGTGACCTGCCGCCCGGTCTTTTCCTTGCCCGGATGGCGCTGCTCGATAAGCCCGGCGATCACGGCGCAATTGCGGAAGGTGCGCTTCAGCATGAAGCTCTCGTCGAGCCAGGCCTCCAGGTCGTCGCCCAGCATGTCTTCGTCGAAGAGGTTTGCCAGCGACGGGCGCTCCACGGCAAAGCTGTAGCCCAGGTCATCGAGCGCCCAGACGGCAAGCGAATAGTCCGTGGCGACGAAGCCGAGCGGCCGGCGGCCGGCGCGCTCCAGCCGGCGCGTCAGCAGCATGCCGAGCGTCTGGTGCGCCAGCCGCCCCTCGAAGGGATAGGCGACCATGTAGTGCCGGCTGCCGCGCGGAAAGGTCTCGATGAGCAGTTCGTCGCGCTTCGGCAGAGCGGAGACGTCGCGCTGCAGGGCCAGCCAGTCGCGCACCTGCTCGGGCAGCGCGCCCCAGCGGCCGGGATCGTCCAGCATGCCGCGCACCTGGTCGGCGAGATAGGTGGAGAGCGGGAACTTGCCGCCGGCATAGGCCGGCACCTTCGGATCGAGCGAGAAGGCCTGCGAGACGAGACATTCGTTCTCGCGGATGCCCTCGAAGCGCAGCACCTTGCCGGAAAAGAGGAAGGTATCGCCGGGCGCCAGCATTTCGAGAAAATATTCCTCCACCTTGCCGAGCGAGGCCCCGCCGCGGCCGATCGCGCCCTTCGCGCCGCGCCTGACCATGCGCACGTTCAGCATCGGCATTTCGACGATCGTGCCGAGGTTCAGCCGGTATTGTTGGGCGACCTGCGGATTGGAGACGCGCCACAGCCCGTCCTGTGTCTTGCGGATGCGGGCATAGCGCTCGTAGGTCTTCAGTGCATAGCCGCCGGTCGCGACGAACTGCACGATACGGCCGAATTTTTCCCGCGGAAGCCCGGTATAGGGCGCGGCGGCGGTGATCTCGGCAAAGAGCGCGTCCTCATCGAAGGGCGCAGCGCAGGCCATGCCGAGGACGTGCTGGGCGAGCACGTCGAGCGCGCCGTCGCCCACCGGCGGCGTATCCTGCGCGCCGAGATAGTTGGCGTCGAGCGCCGCCTGGCACTCCATCACCTCGAAGCGGTTGGCGGGCACCAGGATCGCCCGGCTCGGCTCGTCCATCCGGTGGTTGGCGCGGCCGATGCGCTGGGCGAGCCGCGAGGCGCCCTTCGGCGCCCCGACATGGATGACGAGGTCGACGTCGCCCCAGTCGATGCCGAGGTCGAGCGTCGAGGTGGCGACGACGGCGCGCAGGCGGTTCTCCGCCATGGCGGCCTCCACCTTGCGGCGCTGGCCGACATCGAGCGAGCCGTGGTGCAGCGCGATCGGCAACGTGTCCTCGTTGATGTTCCAGAGCTCCTGGAAGAGGATTTCCGCCTGGCTGCGCGTGTTGACGAAGAGCAGCGCCGTCTTGTGGTCGCGGATCGCCTCGTAGACCTCCGGCATGGCGTATTTCGCCGAATGGCCGGACCAGGGCACGCGCTCCTTGCTCTTCAGGATGGTGATGATCGGCCGCGCGCCGCCGGGCGCCGTGACGAGGCCGGCATGCCGCGTCTCGCCCGGTTGTTGCGCGACCAGCCAGCGGCGCAGGTCCATCGGCTCGGCGACGGTGGCCGACAGGCCGATGGTGCGAAGGCCGGGTGCAAGCTGCCGCAACCGCGCGAGCCCCAGCGACAGGAGATGGCCGCGCTTGGAGGTGACGAGCGAATGCAGCTCGTCGAAGATCACGTACTTGAGGTCCTTGAAGAAGCGCGGCGCCTCGCCGTTGGCGATGAGCAGGGCGACCTGCTCGGGCGTCGTCAGCAGGATGTCGGGCGGATTGAGGCGCTGGCGCTGGCGCTTGGCCTGCGGCGTGTCGCCGGTGCGCGTCTCGACGGTGATGGGCAGGCCCATCTCTTCGACGGGCTTCATCAGATTGCGCTCGATATCGACGGCCAGCGCCTTCAGCGGCGAGATGTAGAGCGTGTGGATGCCGGTGAAGGCGCTGCCGGGCGGGATCCTGCCGCGGCGCGCAAGGTCGGTGAGGGCGGGCAGGAAACCGGCGAGCGTCTTGCCGGCGCCGGTGGGCGCGATGAGCAGCAGGCTCTCGCCCGCCGTCGCCCGCGCCAGAAGCTCCATCTGGTGCGCACGCGGCTGCCATCCCCTGGCCGAGAACCAGGCGGTGAAGGCGGCGGGCAGGAGGCTGGGGCCGGTGGTGGAATCGACGGTGCTCACCGGCCTAAGCTAGTGAGCGCCGGGCGAATGTGAAGCGGCTTGCGGAAAAATAGCCTCACATGGCGATGTAGCGGTCGGCGCGGTGGTTGACCGTCAGGAAGAGGTTGAGCACCAGCGCGCCGACGACCGAGCAGAGCACGATGAAGGGCGCGGCCACCGAGAAGGCGGCGATCAGTACCACGACGTCGAAGGCGAGCTGCACGAGGCCGGCGCGGATGCCGAAACGCTCCTGCATATAGACCGCGAGCACGCCGATGCCGCCGAGGCTGGCGCGATGGCGGTAGAGGCCGAGCAGGCCGAAGCCGAGCAGGATCCCCGCCAGCACCGCCGTCCACATCGGATCGATGCTCTCGATCGTCACGAAATGCGGCTGCAGCTCGGTGATGATCGAGGTCATCGTCACCGCCAGCACGGTCTTGATCGTGAAGGCCCAGCCGAGGCGCTTCAGCGCCAGGATGTAGAAGGGGATGTTCACGACGGTGTAATAGAGGCCGAAGCTCACGCCCGTCAGGTAATGCAGCACGAAGGCGACGCCGGCGGTGCCGCTCGCCACCAGCCCGGCGCTGCCCATCAGGGCAAGGCCGAGCGCGGCGATCATGCTGCTGGCGAACAGACCTTGCGCGTCTTCCAGCGGTGTATGGCGGGTGGGGGTGGGGTTCCAGAAGCCGAAACGCCGTTTGTCGCCGTCCATGCCAGATCTCCGAGGGTTCTTGCTGTTGTACAGGGCGCGATGGCTGGCGCAAGCGCTGCCTTCGGCTAGGTCTCGCGCTTCGCGAGGAAGAGCAGCCCGTGCACCGGCTGGCCGGCATCCTGGCGGATCACGCTCGTCTCCATGGCGAGGATGGCAAGGCCGTTCTCCGCGGCCCTTCTGCGGATGAAGCGTTCCGGATGGGCATAGCGCAGCGATGGACGCAGCAGCGGCGCATCGCCCGCCCCGCCGTCCTCGACGGAAAAGGCGAAGAGGCCGCCGGGCTTCAAAAGGCGTGCGGCGCTCGGGAAGACTTCGGCGAGGTCGCCGAGATACATCAGCACGTCGGCCGCCCCGACGAGGTCGGCCCGCGCCTCTGGCGCGTCGGCGAAAAGCCCGCTTTCTGCGGCCGGCAGCGACAGGTCGGCCTGCGCGAGATGGTCGTAGACCGCCTTCTCCTCCGCCTTGGCCAGCATGCCGGCGGAAAGGTCGAAGCCCTCCAGCTTGCTGGCATGGCCACGCAGTTCCACGCCGAACAGGCCGGTGCCGCAGCCGATATCCGCAACGAGGCCGAAATGGGCGTCCTCGCCCGCATGCCGGCGCACCAGCCGGGCGAGCGTCTGCGGCACGGTATAGTCGAGCCGTTGCACGAGGGCGGTGTCGAAGCGGTCGGCATAGTCGTCGAAGAGCCGTTCGACATAGGCTGTCGAAGGCGCGGCGGGCGTTTCGGCGGCCCCCAGCACGGCGAGTTTCAGGCCGGCGCCGAAGATATCGGCCGGATCGAGGGCGACGACCTTTTGAAGGGCGGCCGTCGCCGCCTCCTTCCGGCCCGATTTCTCCGCATATTCGGCGAGCCGGAACCAGCCGGCGGCCCAGGAGGGCACCTGTTCGAGCGCCTGTTCCATGAGTTCCGCAGCCTCCGCGAACTCGCCCGATTCCGCGAACATGCGGGCATAGTCGGCGCGGCGGTCGGCGATGAGATCGCCGGAGGAGAAGTGCGGGCTCGTCATGGGGGCTCGAAAACGGGAAAACGGACGGCGCTACATGGCAGGGCCGCGGCAAAAGGCAAGCGATTTCTCGCGAGAACCCCTTGCTTGCCGCGGGGCCGGTGACGGCTTATCTGGGACGAACACGAGTTTTTGGAGAATCAACCGATGTCGAATGGCGTGAACGGGTTCCTCGGCGATACACCGATCCGCGTGATCATCAAGCTCCTGATCCTGTCGGTGGCCGTGGGCTTCCTGATGTCGATCTTCGGGCTCTATCCGGACGATATCCTCTTTGCCGTGCGCGATTTCATCGTCGATCTCTGGAACACCGGCTTCAAGACGCTCGGCCGCCTGGGCGACTATCTCCTGCTCGGCGCCGTCATCGTCGTGCCCGTCTTCATCCTCATCCGCGTCCTGAGCTACCGTCGTTGACCATGATCCCCCGCCGCGCTTTCCTTGCCGCCTCCGCGGCCTCCGTCGCCGTTCTGGCCGCGGGCTGTTCCACCACCGGCGTGCTGACCCCCTCGGCCGGCACCGGCAGCGACCAGACGACGGCCTCGCTCGCCTTCGTCAACAAGATCAGGACCGAGCGCGGCCTCTCGCCGCTTTCCTCCGATACGGCGGCGCAGCGCGCGGCCATGGACCAGGCGAGCCGTATGGCGAGCGCCGGCAGGATGGAGCACAATATCGGCTTCGGCGCGAATTTCCTGAAGCGCATGAAGGGCATGGAGGTGCCGCTGCCGGCCGCCGAAAACATTGCGGCCGGGCAGGACAGCGCGGCGGAGGCCTTCGAGGCCTGGTATCGCTCGCCGAAGCACCTGGAAAACATGCTGGGGGCGAACTACCGCGGGCTGGGCGTCGCGGTCGTCTCCAATCCCGCGTCGGGCAACCGGCCCTACTGGGCGATGGTCCTGTCGAGCTGAGAGCCGGCGGAAGGGGAGGGGCAGGACCGTGAGTGCAGCAACCGCAGGCGAGAACGAGGGCGCAGGCCCCTTCGAGGTGACGCACCGGCTGGTGCTGGCGATTGCCATTCCCATGACGCTCGGCTTCCTCACGACGCCGCTGATCGGGCTGACCGATACGGCGGTCGCCGGCCGGCTCGGTTCGGCAGACGCACTGGCGGGCCTTGCCATCG
>CAMLOC010000263.1 GCA_946481465.1 uncultured Shinella sp.
GCTGGTCGAGCGGACGGGCGCGGATGGCGGCCACCGGGCCGAGACGGTCGAGGATGCGCTGCGGCTTGTCGATCATCTCGCCGCGTCCTTCAGGAATCGCGGCGTATAGACGAGATCCGGCAGGGATGGGCGGGTAATGATGCGCGTCTCGGGCGAGCCGATGACGACACAGGTCGCCATGTCGGCGCGCTCGGCCTCGGCCTCGCCCAGAGGCATGACCAGCATGCGTTCGTCCGGCCGGCCGGCGGCGCGGCCGAAGATGACAGGCGTCGTCGCCGGCAGCGTCTCGCGCAGGATCTCGAAGGCCCGGCCGAGCTGCCAGGGCCGCGCCTTGCTGATCGGGTTGTAGAGCGCGATCACAAGGCCCGCCTCGGACACCAGGCGCAGCCGCTTCTCGATGATCTCCCACGGCTTCAGGTTGTCGGAGAGCGAGATGGCGCAGAAATCGTGGCCGAGCGGCGCGCCGATGCGCGCGGCGACCGCCAGCATGGCGGTGACGCCGGGCACGACGGTGAGATCCACCGTCTTCCATTCGTCCGGCCCCGCATCGATCGCCTCGCAGACGGCGGCCGCCATGGCGAACACGCCGGGATCGCCGCCCGAGACGACACAGACATCAACGCCCGCCGCCGCCCGCTTCAGCGCGGCCTCGGCGCGGTTCAGCTCCTCGCGGTTGTCGGAGGCGACCTTGATCTGGTCGGGGCGCAGGTTCAGCCGGTCGATATAGGGGAAATAGCCGAAGAATTCGCGCGCGGCCTCGACGGCCTGCCGAGCCTCCGGCGTCATCTGGTCGGGATTGCCCGGCCCGGTGCCGATCACGAAAAGCCGGCCGGTCATGTGCGGCCGCTCCAGCCCGGCACGAGGACCAGCGAAAAATAGGGCGCGCTGTCGTCGAGCTTTTCGGAAAGCCGCATGGAGCGGCTCGTCGGCATGGTGCCTCGCTCGACATAGATCGCCTCGCCGAGCCGGCCGGCCTTTTCCAGCGCCCGCCGGATCTTCGGCAGGTTGCGGCCGACTTTCATGATGACGGCGGCCTCGGTGTCGACAAGGCGGCGCGACAGCGCCTCCTCGCCCATCGTGCCGGGCAGCACGGAGAGCACGTCGTCGCCCTGCACGATCGGCAGGCCCGACAGGGACCAGCAGCCGGACATGGCCGTGATGCCGGGCACGACCTCGGTCGGGAAGTGGTCGGCGAGCCGCACATGGAGGTGCATATAGGAGCCGTAGAACATCGGGTCGCCTTCCGAGAGGATGGCGACCGTGCGCCCGGCGGCAAGGTGCGCCGCGACGGCCTCGGCCGAGGCGTCGTAGAAGGCCGTGATCTGGCGCTTGTACTCGTCGTGGTCCTTGTCGATTTCCGTCGTCACCGGATAGTAGAGCGGCAGCTCCGCCATGCCGGGCTTCAACAGGCCCTCGACGATCGCCCGTCCGTTGCCCGCGCGGCCGGCCTTGGCGAAATAGGCGAGCACATCGGCCTCGCCGATCGCCCGCACCGCCTTGAGCGTCAAGAGTTCCGGATCGCCGGGTCCCGTGCCCACGCCGTAAAGTCGTCCCGTCACCGTCGCCATCGCGTTCATAGCCCCGGCCTCGCCAGCGAATTGAGTGCGGCGGCCGTCATGGCGCTGCCGCCGAGGCGGCCGCGCACGATGGCGAAGGGCACGCCGTAGGAATTTTCGGCCAGCGCATCCTTGGATTCGGCCGCGCCGACGAAGCCGACCGGCATGCCGAGGATCGCCGCCGGCTTCGGGGCGCCGTCCCGCAGGAGTTCGAGCAGGTAGAACAGCGCCGTCGGCGCGTTGCCGATGGCGACGACGGAGCCGGCCAAGCGCTCCAGCCACAGGCGGATGGCGGCGGCCGAGCGGGTGTTGCCGGTTTCCTTCGCCAGGTCCGGCGTGCGCGGGTCGCGCAGCGTGCAGAGCACGTCGTTGCCGGCCGGCAGGCGGGCGGCCGTCACGCCGCGCGCGACCATTTCCGCGTCGCAGAAGATCGGCGCGCCGGCCTGCAGCGCACCGCGCGCCGCCGTGACGAAGCCCGGCGAGAACACGAAATGCGGCGCCGCCTCGACAAGGCCGGCGGCATGGATCATGCGCACGGCGACATCGGATTCGTCTTCGGAAAAGCGCGAGAGATCGGCCTCGGCGCGGATGATCGCAAAGGATTTCTCATAGATGGCCGTGCCATCCTTGATGTAGTCGTAATCGGTCATTGTCGGCCTTGATAAGCGGAAGCAAGAAGGGCGGGCGCGGTGCGGTCGATGAGGCTCCCCGCCGTCTCGCCGTCGGCGCGGCGTGTGCGCAGGAGCGTGCCGAGACGGGTGAGGGCGGGCGCCAGCGCCTCGGCGGGCAGGGTCGCGGCGGCGGCATCGCCCGCCCGTCCGCCGAGAACGAGGCCGACGCCGGCCGCGGTGCCGCAGAGGGTTACGGCGGCGGCGGCCGGATGGGCGCAGCCCTTGGGGCAGCCGGAGACATGCACGTCGAAGGAGCCGTCCAGGAGATCGCCGGCCCCCGCCACGAGGGCATCGGCCACGGCATGGGTGTCGAAGCTGGCCGAGGCGCAGCCGCTGGAACCGGCGCAGACGGAGACGCTCCGGCCGGGCGCATCCTGCCTGCTCCAGACGTGCTCGCGCATTGCGGCGGCCTCGGCGGCGGCCAGCGTTTCTGCGTTGAGCCCGCGCACCAGCAGCGTGTGGTGCGGCGCAAGGCGGAATTCCGTCGCGCCGCAGCCGGCAAGCGCGCGCACCAGCGCGGCAAGCCGGTCGGCGTGGATCTGGCCATAGGCCGGGGCGAGCCCCAGCACGGTTTCGGTGCCGATCCGGTGCGCGCCCAAAGGATGAACGGGCGGGACGGCGGCAAGCGGCGGCGGCGGATCCGCGCCGAGTGCGGCGGCCAGCAGCGCCGGATCAAGATCGCGCCCGCGCGCCGCCGGGCCGATGGCGGCAAGGGCGGCGGCGGTTGCCACCACGCCCTCGGCGACCCTTTCGCAAGGGAGAAATGCAACGGGCCGAGCCGTCACGCGATCGCCGCCGATGGAAAGCCGCCAGGCAAGGCCTTGCGTGCCGGCGACCGCGTCGAGGCGGATATCCGCGACCATGTCGGCAAGCGACAACACGCCCCCGCCATCGACGACGATGGCGAGCTTGGGGGCCAGGGAAAGGGCGGCACCGGCAAGGGCCGCCCGCAGCGCATTGGCAATCGGCGCGGCGTCGGCAAGCTCGGCCGGATCGGTGCCGGCAAGCGGCGGCACTTCGATGGCGACGCCCGTCTGCGGGACGATGCCGGCCGCCGTAAGGCCGGCGGCAAGGGGCGGCACGGAGGCCTCGGTGAGGCCGCGAAGCTGGAGATTGCCGCGGGCGGTGATCTCGACAAGGCCGTTGCCGTGCGCCCGGGCCAGATGTGCGAGGGCAAGAAGATCCTGAGCGGTGAGAGCTGCCGCGACGGGGCGCAGGCGCACCAGAAGGCCGTCGCCGGTCCGCATCGGGGTGGCGATGGAGGGGCAGGCGCCGCGGCGCAGCGCGCCGGTGTCGCCCGAGGGGGCCGAATGTGCCGCGCAGGTCACCGTCATGCCGCGCCCTCCTCGCCCACGGGCGCCGGGCGGCGGATCAGGTAGGTGTCCATGATCCAGCCGTGCTTTTCACGCGCCGCGCGACGGGTCTCGCTGATGGTGTCGGCGATCTCGGCGAGCCGGCCGGACAGCAGGATCTCGTGCGGCGTGCCGAGATAGGCGCCCCACCAGATTTCCGCGTCCGGATCTTCGACCGTGCGAAAGGCTTCGATGCCGTCGAGCATGACGAGCGCGTCGCGCGCGGCGTCCGGCCCGGCCGCGGCGAGGCGCCGGCCGGTGGTGATCTCGACGGGCAGGCCGATACGGTTGAGCGTGATGGCATGGCTGGCGCAGAGCGCCTGGACGCTGGTGATGCCGGCGATGACCTCGATCTCGAAGGCGATACGGCCGGCCGAGCGCACATGGTCGATAATGCGCAGCGTGCTATCGTAGAGCATCGGATCGCCCCAGACGAGCAGACCGAGCGTCTCGTCCTCGCCGACGTCGTTCAAGAGGGTGCGTTCGTAGATGGCGGCGATGGCGCGGTGCCAGTCGTTGACGCCGTCCTCGTAGCTGCCGTCGACGCGGCGCACCGGCACGGCATAGTCGAGGATGCGGCAGCTCGCATTGTCGAGGAAACGGTCGCAGATCTCGCGGCGTGCATCGGCCAGAAAGGCCTTCTCGTCGCCCTTCGTCGGAATGAGCAGCACATCGGCCCGGTTCAGCGCATTTATCGCCTGAACGGTCATGTGCTCGGGATTGCCCGCGCCGATCCCGATGACCAGTATCTTTCTCAAAAGCCCGTCTCCCGTGCGACCTGGCGCTCCCGGTTCGCGGCCCGACTTGGGTCCCGCACCCCTTCCTAATCCCAAAAGCCGGCGGAAAACAGTCCCCGAATCGCGTCCTTTGCCGGTCTTTTTGAGACTCACGCGGCGGTACGGCTCGTAAGGTACGCCCGCGGTGAGGTTCCCAGCATGCGTCTGAACATGGTGGTGAAGGCCGGCACGCTCTCATAGCCGGCATCGAGCGCCACGCGCGTCACCGGCTCGCCGGCCGCAAGGCGCGGCAGGCAGGCGAACAGGCAGGCCTGCTGGCGCCAGGTGACGAAGCTGACGCCCATCTCCTGCCGGAAGAACCGCGTGAAGGTGCGCCGGCTCATGTTGAGGCGCCGTGCCCAGTCGTCGATCTTGGTCGCCGGCGAGGGCTGCTCGACGAAATCGCGGCAGAGGCCCGCCAGCCTTCCGCTCGCGGGGAAGGGCAGGCCGAGCCGGCGCTCCGGCAGGCGGCCGATCTCGTCGAGCAGCAGCGCCATGACGAGTTCGCTGCGCGTGCGGCCCTCGGCCGGCTCGCCATGCCGCACGGTTTCGGCGATGAGGTGGCGGGCGAGATCGGTCACCTCCAGCACGGCGGGCTCCAGCGAGGCGGCCCGGCCCTCCGGCGAATAGATGTAGACCGAGCGCATGCTGACGTCGCTGATCATCTCGACGGAATGTTCCAGGCCGCGCGGGATGAGCAGCGCATGGCCGGGCGGGATCATCCAGCGCCCGCGCTCCGTGCCCACCAGCACCACACCGGCAAAGACGCAGAGGAACTGCGTGCGGCGATGGCGGTGAGGCGGCACGGTGTAGCCGCCCGGAATGTCCGAACTGTGCACCAGGACGTCCGTATTGGCCTGTTCCATGCGGGACAGATTGCGGATGTGGTCGTCATCCAGCGCCTTGCGGCGCGCATCGGTCAGTTTTTCCATCTTTGGCCCACTCGCGTAAGAAGTGGACCTCAGCACGAAAGCAGGCCGCAGGCAATCCCTGTATGGGATGCGACAAGAGGGCGCAATCCACGCGCCTCATTCGAGGCCAACATGTCGACAATCGTTCCCGCTGCACCCCGCAGCGCTGCCACCACCACCTATTCCATCATCGTTGCCGTCAGCGCCTGCCACATGCTGAACGACATCATGCAGTCGCTGCTGACGTCGCTCTATCCGCTGCTGAAGGAGAACTACGCACTCGATTTCGTGCAGATCGGCCTTCTGACCATGGCGTTCCAGGTCACGGCCTCGCTGCTGCAGCCGGCCGTCGGCATCGTGACGGACCGCTGGCCGATGCCCTTCTCGCTGCCGGTCGGCATGGGCAGCACCTTTGTCGGCCTCATCATGCTGGCCTATGCGCACAGCTTCCCGGTGCTGGTCGTCGGCGCCTGCCTGATCGGCCTCGGCTCGGCGATCTTCCACCCGGAATCCTCGCGCGTCGCCCGTCTCGCCTCCGGCGGCCGCCACGGGCTTGCGCAGTCCATGTTCCAGGTCGGCGGCAATGCCGGCACGGCGCTCGGCCCGCTGCTCGCCGCCTTC
>CAMLOC010000264.1 GCA_946481465.1 uncultured Shinella sp.
CCAGATCGGCATTGGAGCGCACAACGGGGGAGCCGTAGCGGATGGAGGCATCCTTCTCCACCTGCCCCGGCACCAGGATCTTCAGCCGCCCGCCGGCAACGACCGGCAGGTCTGCGGCCGTGCCGAGATTGTACTTGGAGACGCCGCGCCGGACCAGCAGGCGCACGAGGTCGCCCGCCCGCCGCCGCAGGTCCTCATCGACCGTGCCGTGCGCAATCAGCGCCTCCAGCCGGCTTTCGCCCCGTGCATCGTAATAGACATGCTCGCCGTCGAGCGCGATGGAGGACGGCATGGCGAGATTCACCCCGAGCCCCCGGGAGCGGATGAAGCCGTCCTCGAGCCGCATGGCCGGCACGTCGGCCGGCAGCGCCGTGTCGCTCCCCCAGAGCGCGACGATACCATCCGCCGCCCGCGCCGCGGCGGTCGCCGCTTCGAGCGAGCGGGCATGGACCGGATCGCCCGCCATGCCCTTCAGGAACGGTGCCATGGCCTTGCGCTTCCAGGGCGAGAAGCCGGCCGTGAAGACCTTGCGCTCGATGCGCGCCCGCTGGTCGCGCACGGCGATCGCCTGCTCGACTGCCCGTTCGGGCGTACAGGGCTGGCGCGTGTGCAGGTCGAGGTAATGCGAGTAATCAATGTAGGCCGCGTGAAAAACCTGTTCGAGCGGGGCCGGCGGGCGGACGGGCGACAGGAGATCGTGATCGATCGTGAGGCCGCGGCCGGAATAATAGGTCGTGCCGAAGCAATGGACGGACCGCCCGGCCACCAGCGCCTCGAAGCGGTGCTGGCTCGACACCGTATAGAAGCAATCGGCCTCTTCCAGCAGCGGCCTGGTGTTCCTGCGCGCGTGCACGTCGATTTCGACCCCGAGGGCGCCCGCCGCCTGTCGCAGGAGGCTGCGGTCGCCGGCCGCCGGATGGGTGCGCACGACCAGCGTCTTGCCCGGATGGTGGGCCACCGCGTGCTCGAGCATGTCGCGGAAGCTTGCCGCGCTCGCCCCCGCCCCGGCGATGGAGGCGTCCCCGGCCACCTGGTCGACGAGCAGCACGAAGGGCCGGCCTTGCGGCACGCCGGCCGCGGCCGGCGTCAGCACCGGGCTACTGTTGTACTTCGAAAGGCGCGCATCGCGTAGCAGCGTCATCAGCCGGCCGGCGCGGGCAAGCGCCGCGGCATCGCTCACCGGCTGCGACAGCAGCCGGTCGAGGCCGCTCGGATGGCGCGCATCGAAATAGATGCCCTCCCGGTCGACCACGTAGGAATGGCTCGGCTCCCCTCGCCCGGCCGCAAAGCCGCGCAGGAATCCGTCCTCAAGGGTGATGGTTTCCTTGCCCGCGCGCGCGGCAAGCCGCACCGCACGGAGGCCGGACGACCGGCGTCCCCAGCCGATGAACCCGTCGATCCTGCCGGGAAGCGCGAAGGGCCAGGCGACGATCTCGGCATCGAGCAGGCGGGCGATGTCCGCCCGCTGCTGCCAGAGGCCGAAGGAAAGAAGCGCGTAGGTTTTGCGTGCCTGGCCGGCCATGCAGTCCTCGAGAGCAATTCCCGCCGGGGCGCCGCACGGGCATCGCCGTATCACGCGGGCCGAAGCCCGCCCGTCAGAGCAGGTCGGCGGTGCGCTGGATGTTGTAGGCCGCGCTCGAACCGCTGGAAACGATCGTCAGGAACTTCGCGAGATCCGTTGCGACGTGGCGCGCCAGGTAGACGACATCCTTGTTACGCACGGGGAAGTTCTGCGCGACGATGTAGCTCTGCGTCGCGCCGAGATCGAGGCGATAGACGATCGGGTAGCGTCCTTCCGAATCCGACACCATGCCGCGGGCGATGAGATCGCGGAAGCGATCGTCGCCGACGACGGCGCGATAGACGCTCTCGTCCTCGTAACGGAAGACGAAGTAGCCCTTCGGATCGGCCGTCGCGACATTGCCGCCGCCGGCGAGCGCTGCGGCTTCGACAAGGCTGAGCTTGGCCGCATCGAACGGAATCTTGCCGGCCTTCTTCGTCTGGCCGAGCGCCGCGAAGGTCTGCGGATCGTAGGTCAGGTAGATCTGGTCGTCCGGCTTGACGTAGATGTCGTCCCTCGGATTGTCGATCAGCGACTGGAGCAGCACGCTGCGCGTCTTGCCGCCGCGCTTGAGGCTGACATAGGTGTCGTAGGGCGGCTTGGCAGCGCCGCCGGCCATGGCGATCACTTCGCTGATGTGCTGGCCGCTGAGGCCGAGCGGCACGATGCCCGACTTGTTGACGTCGCCCTGGATGGAGACGGTGCGCGAGGCATTGCCCGCCATGGAAACGATGACGTCGGGCTCGACGGCCTTCGCCTTCAGCGCGTCGACGATGGTGGCGCGCGCCGAATCGATCGTCATGCCGGCGAAACGCACGGAGCCGACATAGGGGATCTGGCCGTGGCCATCCGGCTGCACGATGACGGGGATCGACGTCGACTTGCGCTCGGTGGTGGAGAACAGGCCGTCCGGACCCGCTTCGAAGATCGTGACCTCCAGGCGATCGCCGACGCCGATGACCGGCGTGCCGCCGCCACCGCCGAAGCCGAAGGTGCTGGACAGGCCGTGGCGCTTGGCCGCGCTGACGCTGTTGGCGACGCGCTGGTCGACGCTCACGACGTCGAAAATCAGCTTGGTCTGGGGAATCTCGTAGGACTTGCCGTCCGCGCCGGCCGAAAGCACCTCGTGGGTCAACGGGCCGTCGCTCGGAACCACGCAGCCGGCCAGCGTCAACAGGGTACCCGCCGCAAGAATCCGCGCGAATGCGCTCAAAAGCCTGCGCGGCGTGCCCACGTCTTCAATTGCGATCATCACTTAGCATTTCCCTTCGACCGTACCCCACAAGGTACGGGGCAAGAGCCAGCCGCTTGCCACGACAGGGCGCCATAGACATGCAGTTCCAATGTCTCGTCAAGTCCCATGACCAAACCTTGTCCCACTGCGCATATCCATGCGGCCCCCGCCGACACCATGGAGCAAATCCCTTGCACATTCGTTACGCTCTGAAAAGCCGGTCGGCGCTTTGGTGTTGAAAATCAACTTTTTCCACCAGCTTTTTCAAAGGGGGTGCGACAAAAAGAACGCAACTTTTCCTCCGCCCGCCCGGCGATGAACGCGCCCCTGGTCCCGCAGTTTATGCACATGCCTTGCCCGGCCCTGACCCTTCCGCAAGCGGCCCGGCGCCGGAAGCAGTGACGGGGGAGATGGGCGAAAATATGGGAGGCCTCGCGCCGCCGCCTCACCCCGCCTCCACCGGCTCCGGTTCGGGCAAAGGCGCCTCGGCCTCTTCCGGCCTGATGCGGAACCAGGCGACGTACAGCGCGGGCAGGAAGAGCAGCGTCAGCACCGTGCCGACGATGATGCCGCCCATCATGGCATAGGCCATCGGCCCCCAGAACACCTCGCGCGAAATGGGGATGAGCGCGAGGCTGGCGGCGGCCGCCGTCAGCATGATCGGCCGCATGCGGTGTTCCGTCGCCTCGCGCACGGCATTCCAGGCATGCATGCCCTCGCGCCTCAGGTCCTCGATCTGCACGACGAGGATGACCGAGTTGCGGATGAGGATGCCGATCAGTGCCAGCACGCCGAGAATGGCGACGAAGCCGAGCGGCGCCCCGCTGCCGAGCAGCGCGATGACCACCCCGATGAGCGCCAGCGGCGCCACCGCGAAGACGAGGAAGAGCCGCGAGAAGCTCTGGAGCTGGAGCATCAGGATCGTCGCCATGGCGAACAGCATCAGCGGTACGACGGCGATGATCGGCGCCTGGCTGTTGGCGCTTTCCTCCACCGTGCCGCCGACCGTTACTGCGTAGCCGGAAGGCATCTCCGCCCGGAAGGCGGAAACGTCCTTTTCCAGTTGCGAGACGATCGTCGCCGGCTGCACGCCGCCGGTAACGCTCGCCTTGACCGTGATGGTCGGCTGGCGGGAACGGCGCCAGACCACCGGCTGCTCCATCTCGTAGCGGAAGTTCGCCACCGCGGCGAGCGGCACGGAGGTGCCGCTCGCCGTCGGCAACTGGAGCTGGCGCAATGTCTCGATGGACTGGCGCTCGGCGGCGCGCGCGCGGCCGATGACGTCGATCAGGTAGACGTCGTCGCGGATCTGGGTGACGGTGGTGCCGCCGACGACGCCGTTCAGCGCCGAGGCGATGTCCTGCGAGGTGACGCCGAGCTGGCGGGCCTTGTCCTGCAGCACGTCGACCTTCACCACGCGGGCCGGCTCGTTCCAGTCGTAGACGATGTCGCCGAGCCGGGTGTCTTTGCCGATGACTTCGCCGAAGGCGAGCGCCTGCTTGCGCACCTCCTGGATATCCGGGCCGCTGACACGGTACTGGATCGGCCGGCCGACCGGCGGGCCGATGTCGAGCAGCTTCACCAGCGCATCCGTGCCGACGAAGGTTTCGCGCAGATAGGCCTGGAGATCGGCCCTGAGGCGGTCGCGCGCCTCCAGGTCCTTCGTGACGATGACCGTCTGGCCGAAGGCGGGCGACGGCGGCTGCACGTCGAAGGACAGGAGGAAGCGCACCGCGCCCTGCCCGACATAGGACGACCAGCGCTCGATATCCGGATTGCCCTTGAGCTTCTCCTCTTCCAGCTTGGCGATCTGCGCATTGGTCTCGGCGATCGAGGCGTTCTGCGGCAGCGACCAGTCGATGACGAGCTCCGGCCGGTCGGAAGACGGGAAGAACTGCTCCTGCACGAAACGCATGGCGAAGACGGAGACGCCGAAGACCAGCACGGTCGCGACGATGGTCGTCCATTTCCAGCGCATGCAGATGTCGAGCAGGCGCGCGAAGCCGCGGGCGAACCGGCCCTTTTCCTCGTGATGCTTCTTCATCGTCTTCGGCAGGATCGTCACGCCGAGCAGCGGCGCGAAGATGACCGCGACGACCCAGGAGACGACGAGCGAAACGGCGATGACGACGAAGAGGCTGAAGGTGAATTCGCCGGCCGCGCTGTTGTTGAGGCCGATCGGGATGAAGCCCGCCACCGTCACCAGCGTGCCGGTGAGCATGGGGAAGGCGGTGGACGTATAGACATAGGTCGCCGCCTTGCGGAGCGAATCCCCCATTTCCAGCCGCGCCACCATCATCTCGACGGCGATCATCGCATCGTCGACGAGCAGGCCGAGCGCGATGATGAGCGCACCGAGCGAGATGCGCTGCAGCGATATGCCGTCGTAGTACATGAAGACGAAGGTGATCGCGAGCGTCAGCGGGATCGACAGCGCCACGACGAGGCCGGCGCGGATGCCCAGGCTGACGAAGCTGACCGCAAGCACGATGATCACCGCCTCGAACAGCGCCCGCGTGAAGCCCGACACCGCCTCCTCGACCACCTTCGGCTGGTCGGAGACGAGGTGCACGTCGACGCCGACGGGCAGGTCATGTGACAGGATCTCGATCTCCTTTTCCACCGCCGCGCCGAATTCCAGGAGGTTCGAGCCCTGCTTCATGCCGATGGCAAGTCCGATGGCCTGTTCGCCGTTGAAGCGGAAGAGCGCCGACGGCGGATCCTCGTAGCCGCGGGTGATCGTCGCGATGTCGCTGAGGCGGAAGAAACGGTTGTTGACGCGCAGGTTGACGTCGCGAAGGCTCGCCTCCGAGGTGAATTGCCCGCCGACACGCACACTGACGCGCTCGCCGCCGGCCTGCACCACGCCGGAGGGCGCGACGGCATTCTGCGCCTGCAGCGTCGACACCACCTGCTGGGTGGAAATGCCGAGCGCGGCAAGCTGGCGCGTCGAGAATTCGAGATAGATCACCTCGTCCTGCGCGCCGACGAGATCGACCTTGCCGATGTTCGGCACCGTCAGCACGCGGCGGCGGGCGTCCTCCACATAGTCGCGGAGCTGGCGCGGCGTCAGGC
>CAMLOC010000265.1 GCA_946481465.1 uncultured Shinella sp.
CATTCCGCTGCTCTTCCTCGGCACGGCGCTTGCCGGCGCCTGCATCGCGGTCGGCAACGTGCTGCTGCCCGGCCTCGTCAAGCGCGATTTCCCCGACAAGGCGGCGCTGATGACCGGTTGCTATACGATGGCGCTTTGCGCCGGTGCGGCGAGCGCCGCCGGCCTGACGCTGCCGATCGAGCATGCGCTGGGCGGCTCGCTCGGCGGGGCGCTCGCCATCTGGGCGCTGCCGGCGCTGGTCGTCGGCCTGCTATGGCTGCCGCAGGTGCTGGCGACGCGCCGCCAGGCCAAGCGCACCGGCTTCCGGGTCGAGGGCCTGTGGCGCGACAGGCTGGCCTGGCAGGTCACGCTCTTCATGGGCCTGCAATCGGCGCTCGCCTATTGCGTCTTCGGCTGGCTGGTGCCGATCCTGCGCGAGCGCGGGCTCGACGGCGTCACCGCCGGGGCCATCGTCTCCGTCTCCGTCATGGTGCAGGCCGCATCCTGCCTCGTCGCGCCGCATATCGCCGTGCGCGGCAAGGACCAGCGGCTGATCAATGTCGTGCTCTGCGGCTTCGCCGTCGTCGCCCTTCTCGGCCTGCTCTTCGCGCCGCTTTCCACCGTCTGGATCTGGGCGGTGCTGCAGGGCGTCGGGCAGGGCGGCCTGATCGCGGTGGCGCTCACCGTCATCGTTTTGCGCACGCGCGATCCGCATGTGGCGGCGCATCTGTCCGGCATGGCACAATGCGTCGGCTACCTGCTCGCCGCCATAGGCCCGCTGGTCGTCGGGCTCATCCGCGGCTGGACCGGCAGCTTCGCCTGGAGCGCCGTGCTCTTCGTGCTGCTCGGCCTCGGCGCGGCGGTCAATGGCTGGTTCGCCGGCCGGGCGCTCTATGTCAAGGCGCGCACGGTTGAAGCCTCCGCCTGAGACGCGGGGGCCACCGTGCCGGTCTCCGTCACGATCAGGTCCATCGGAATGTCGTGCAACTGCGGATAGATCGTCCGAAGGCGCGCCGCGCTGTAGCCGAGGCCGATGACCCGCGGCCGGGCCGGCATGGCTGCCAGCGTGCGGTCGAAGAAGCCGCCGCCATAGCCGAGCCGGTAGCAGGCGGCATCGAAGCCGACGACCGGCGAGAGCACGATATCGGGCAGGACGGGGTTCCGCTCGGCCGGTATCGGGATGTTCCAGACGCCGCGCGACAGCGGATCGCCCGCCTGCCAGAGATGGAATTCCAGCGGCCGCCCCTTCTCGACGACGACGGGCAGCGCGGTGCGCCCGCCGCGCCTTGCGACCTCGGCCAGCAGCGGCCGCAGGTCCGGCTCGCCGCGGAACGGCCAGTAGGCGCTGACGACACGCCCCTTAACATCGCCGATCTCGGCGAGGATGCGTTCGGCGATCGCCTCGCCCTGGCGCGCCCGCGTCTCGGCCGGCACGGCGAGGCGTTCGGCGATCAGGCGTTCGCGCTCGCTCCTGCGCCAGCGGTCGACATCCGTCCAGGCCTGACGGTCGAGCGGGCCGGGCAGGCCCATATAGGCGGGATCGACCTCGTGCATGAAGCAGGCCGGCGAGGCGAAGGTGGCGGGAATGTCGTCATCGGCCTCCATCGTGTCCTCCTTTCGAACGTGGTACGGCGCGCCGCGGGCGATCAGCAGCCCGAAAGGCCGGCCTCGAGCCCGGCGAGCAGGTCGTCGACATGCTCGAGCCCGACGGAAAGCCTGAGCAGCCCGTCGCCGATGCCGGCCCTGCTGCGCGCCTCCGCGCCCATGTCGACATGGGTCATGGTGGCCGGGTGGGCGACGAGGCTTTCGACGCCGCCGAGCGATTCGGCGAAGGTGAAGCAGCGTACATCCTTCACGAAGCTGCGCACGGCCGGAACGCCGCCGGCAAGCTCGAAGCTCATCATCGCGCCGAATCCCTGCTGCTGGCGGGCGGCGAGCGCATGGTCGGGATGGTCGGCAAGACCCGGATAGTGCACGCGGGAAACGGCGGGATGCGCGCAGAGCCGCTCGGCGATCGCCATGGCGTTGCGCTCCTGCCCGGCCATGCGGGCAAAGAGGGTCCGCAGCCCGCGCAGCGTCAGCCACGAATCGAAGGGCGCGGCCGTCGCGCCGGTGACATTGGCCCAGTGCCTCAGGCCGCGCGCCTCCTCCGCATCGGCGGCGATCACCGCCCCGGCGATGACGTCCGAATGACCGTTGAGGAACTTCGTCGTCGAATGCAGCACATAGTCGGCGCCGAGCGACAGCGGCTTCTGCAAGGCGGGCGAGAGGAAGGTGTTGTCGACGGCGACGCGCGCCCCCGCGGCCTTCGCCAGCGCGGAAAGGGCGGCTATATCCACCACGCGCATCAGCGGATTGCTCGGGGTCTCGATCAGCACGAGTGCGGGACGGTCCCGTAGCGCCGCCTCGAAGGTCGCAAGATCCGACTGGTCCACCAGCCGCAGCGCGATCTGGCCGAGCGCGGCGCGCGCCTTAAGAAGGCGCATCGTGCCGCCGTAGCAGTCGTGCGGCGCAAGGACCAGGCTGCCGGCCGCAAGCCGCCCGACGAGGAGGTCGACCGCCGCCATGCCGCTCGGCGTCATCACCGCGCCGGCCCCGCCTTCCAGCTTGCTGATCGCATCGGCCAGGAGATCGCGCGTCGGATTGCCGACGCGGCCGTAGTCATAGGCGCGCGGCGTGTCGAAATCGGCGAACTCGTAGGTGGTGGACAGATAGAGCGGCGGCGCCACCGCGCCGAAGGCGGTGTCGCTCGCCACGCCATGCGCCGCGGCAACGGTTTCCGGTTGAACTTCGATCGCCGTTCGCTCGGACATCGATGCCTGCTCCTCATGTTACGAGACGAAAATGGCCGGCTTGCCGGTCCCTGACAAATGAATTCTCTTGCGGTCAGGCTGCAAGTTTCTTGCAGTCATTACCGGAAGGGCGAGGCGGCTAGAGGCCGTTCTCCAGCACGTCGGCAAGCACGGCCGCATGGTTGAACTCCCGGTCGCGCGCCCCGTAGAGCAGCGTGACCGTGCCGGCGGCGACGCGTTCCTTAAGGTCTTCGAGCGCCGGATTGCCATGCAGTTCTTCCCGGTAGCGCGCCTGGAATTCCGGCCAGCGTTCCGGCTGGTGATCGAACCACTTGCGGAGCGCCGAGGACGGCGCCACGTCCTTCATCCAGAGGTCGAAGCCGGCCTTTTCCTTGGACAGGCCGCGCGGCCAGAGCCGGTCGACGAGGATGCGCGTCCCGTCCGCCGCGCCGGGGTCGTCATAGAGGCGCTTGATCTCCACCGGCATGGGCTTTTCCTCCCTGTACACCGTTCACCGTACATTTGAGATCAGAAAGCAGCCCGTCCTTCAAGCCGTAGACCCAGCCATGGATGGAAACGTCGCGGCCGGCCTGCCAGGCCGCCTGGAGGGTGGGGGTGCGGGCGAGCCGCTCCACCTGCGCGGCGACCGAGGCCTCGCAGAGCCGATCGAGGTCCGCATCGCCCCAGGGCGCGCATTCCCGGCATTCGAAGCGCCGGTCCGCCACGTCGCGCACCGGCTGCAGCCAATGGTCGATGAGGCCGAAGCGCTCGCCGCTGACGGCTGCGCGAATGCCGCCGCAGCCGTAATGCCCGCAGATGATGATGTGCTTCACGCCGAGCTGGTGCACGGCATATTCGACCACGGACAGCATGTTGAGGTCCGCCGGATGGATGAGGTTGGCGACATTGCGGTGCACGAAAACCTCGCCCGGCTCCAGCCCGGCGATCACATTGGCCGGCACGCGGCTGTCGGAACAGCCGATCCAGAGGTAATCCGGCTGCTGAAGGTTAGCGAGGCGGTCGAAATAGTCGGCCTTCTCGGCCTTGCGCTCGGCGGACCAGATTTTGTTCCTGGCGAAAAGGTCCTCGATCATGACAGGGCTCCGGCTTGTGGGGGATGATGCGTTTTCCGCCCGAACCTGGCTTCTGTCAAACCGGCAGACCGTCGCAGGGGCGGCGTTCCGCCGCGCCAGGGCGGCCCCGCTTGACTTTGCCCGCGCCCTCAAGCCATCATGCCGGCATGACGACGACGCAATCCATCGCCCGGTTCCTGAAACGGTTGTTTCCTCTCGCAGGACATTAGCCCCCCGGCTTGGTCGCGTCGCGCCCCGGCCGTGGGGCAATAGCGGTTTCGTCTTTTTACGCAAACCGTTTTGGAAAGCGCGACAGTTCCCAGATCTTCGATTTTCCGCGTGCCCTCCGGGCCGCCAAGACCCCGCGTCGTGAGGTTTCCATGACTGCCAAGACCAAGGCCATCCGGCCGCCCGCCATCACCATCGCCCGCTCCGAGCACGCGCGGCTGTCGAACCTTGCCGACATGCTGGCCGAGCGCGATCCGCATGCTGCCGAACAGCTTGCCGCCGAACTCGACCGTGCGAAGGTCGTCGACGATGCCCGCGTGGCGCCCGGCATCATGCGCATGGGCTCGCTTGCCGAATTCCGCATCGACGACGAGCCGCCGCAGACCGCAGAGCTCGTCTTCCCGAAGGATGCCGATATCTCCCGCCAGCGCATCTCCGTGCTGACGCCGGTCGGCGCCGCCCTGCTCGGCCTTTCGGCCGGCCAGTCGATCGAATGGGCGGCACGGGACGGCAAGGTGCGGCGCCTCAGCGTCATCGCCGTGCATGCGGCGGTGCCGGACGCGGCCGAGGCCTCCTGAGGGGCGCCGCCGTGAAATTCCTGTCCTTCTTCCAGTCCGGGCGCATCGGAGGCTGCCTCGTCGCAGGATCGTGACCCCCTGTGCCGCGATGCGGCCAGGGGGCTTCTCCACCATGGGATTTCAGGCCGCGCTTTGCGCGCGGGCAGGATGGAGAACGGCTATGGGACGCGATCCCGCTATGCTCACGGCAAGAGACGGATATGTACTGGAAAAGCTGCTGCGCGACTGGCCGCCGCTGACGGAGGAATGGCTGGTGCTGCTGAAGCGCAAGCTGGCGGGCGGGTGCCTGTCGGCGGGAAGCCCTATCCCCGCCGATCTCGCGACGATCGATGCGCGCGTGACGTTCCGCTGCGAGAGCGGGCTCGTCGACAGCCGCACGCTCTGCCTTCCGGGCAGCTATGCGGCGGGGAGCGCCTTCCTGCCGGTCACGACCTTCTATGGCCTTGCCCTGCTCGGCCTGCGCGAAGGCCAGGCGATGGCCTTCGACCGGCCGGAGGGCCGGCGCGACTGGATCGTCCTGGAAAAGGTGCTGTTCCAGCCGGCGGCCGCAGGCCCCGCGCCGGCAGGGGCCGCGCGCTCGCCCTTCCGGGTCGTCGCCGGCGGGCTTGCCGGGCGGAGGTTCGCCGCGGCAAACGAAAACGGCCCCGGACAGGGTCCGGGGCCGTCGGCTGCCTGAGGCTTGAGGACGGGCGATCAGATCACGCCCTGCGCGCGCATGGCTTCGGCCACGCGCGTGAAGCCGGCAATGTTGGCGCCGAGCACGTAGTTGCCCTTGGCGCCGTATTCTTCCGCCGTCTCGGCGCAGCGGTCGTGGATGCCCTGCATGATCTGGCCGAGCCGCTCGCGGGCCGTCTCGAAGCTCCAGCTGTCGCGGCTGGCATTCTGCTGCATTTCCAGCGCCGAGGTGGCGACGCCCCCGGCATTGGCGGCCTTGCCGGGGCCGAACAGCACGCCCGATTCCTGGAAGGTCCGCACGGCCTCCGGCGTCGAGGGCATGTTGGCGCCCTCGGCGACGGCGATGACGCCGTTCTTGACCAGCGTCTTGGCGTCCTTGCCGGAAAGCTCGTTCTGCGTGGCGCAAGGCAGCGCCACGTCGCAGGGCACGTCCCAGATCGAGCCCTTGCCGGCCGGGATGAAGTGCACGCCGGCCGCCTTGGCGCGGGCATATTCCGACATGCGCTCGCGGCGCACTTCCTTGATCTCCTTGACGAGCGCAA
>CAMLOC010000266.1 GCA_946481465.1 uncultured Shinella sp.
GCAGCCTGCCGCTCATCACCATCGACCCGGCCGACGCCAAGGACCACGACGACGCCGTCTTCGCCGAGCCAGATCCCTCGCCCGACAATCCGGGCGGCGTGATCGTCACCGTCGCCATTGCCGATGTCAGCTATTACGTGCGGCCGAAATCGGCGCTCGACCGCGAGGCGCTGAAGCGCGGCAACTCGGTCTATTTCCCCGACCGCGTCGTGCCGATGCTGCCCGAGCGCATCTCCAACGATTTGTGCTCGCTGCGCGAGGGCGAGGACCGGCCGGCGCTGGCGGTGCGCATGACTTTCTCGGCCGAGGGGCGCAAGATCAGGCATTCCTTCCACCGCATCATGATGAAATCGGCGGCGAAACTGGCCTATCCCCAAGCCCAGGCCGCGATAGACGGCGTTCCGGACGACACGACCGGCCCGATGCTCGAAACGGTGCTGAAGCCGCTGTGGGACGCCTATGCCGTGCTGAAGCGCGGCCGCGACGCCCGCCAGCCGCTGGAGCTCGACCTGCCCGAGCGCAAGATCCTGCTGAAGGAGGACGGCACCGTCGACCGCGTCGTCGTGCCGCCGCGGCTCGATGCGCACAAGCTCATCGAGGAGATGATGATCCAGGCCAACGTCGCGGCCGCCGAGACGCTGGAGAAGAAGAAGCAGGTCCTGATCTACCGCGTGCACGACGCGCCCTCGCTCGCCAAGCAGGAGACGCTGCGCGAGTTCCTGCAGACGCTCGACATCTCGCTGGTGAAGGGCGGCAACATGCGCGCCAATCATTTCAACGGCATCCTTTCGAAGGCCAAGGACAAGCCCTTCGAGCAGATGGTGAGCGAGATGGTGCTGCGCTCGCAGAGCCAGGCCATCTACAGCCCGGAGAATATCGGCCATTTCGGCCTGAACCTCCTGAAATACGCCCATTTCACCTCGCCGATCCGCCGCTATGCGGATCTCATCGTGCACCGGGCGCTGGTCGGCTCGCTCGGGCTCGGCGAAGGCGGCATCACGCCGGACGAGGAGGCCGTGCTCGACGATATCGCGGCCGAAATCTCGACCTTCGAGCGCCGCGCCATGGCGGCCGAGCGCGACACGGTCGACCGGCTGATCGCCCATCACCTGGCCGGACGCATCGGCGAGGAGTTCGACGGGCGTGTTTCGGGCGTCACCAAGGCGGGACTTTTTGTCACCCTGCCGGCGTATGGTGCCGATGGTTTCGTGCCTATATCTATGCTCGGACGCGACTACTTCATCTATGACGAGGCGCATCAGGCGCTGTCCGGCGAAAAGACCGGGCTCGGCTATCGCCTCGGCGACGAGGTGCGCGTCAAGCTCGCGGAAGCGGTGCCGCTGGCCGGTTCGCTCCGGTTCGACATGATCAGCGAGGGACGCAAGATGCCGACGGCGGTGCGCTCCTTCCACAAGTCGGGCCGGCGCAAGGGCAGCGCGGCGCGCCACCAGCCGGGCACGCGCCCGCCCCGCGGCAGGCGCTGAGCGGCAAGCCCCCCGCGGAAAGACAGATGGCCGGCGCGATGGGCCGGCGGAAGGACAGGACATGCAGGCGAACGAGACCAGCGGCAGCACGCAGCATTTCGGCGACAGCCCGGAGGCCCGGCCGGCGGAACGCCCGCTCGGCCGCGCCATCAAGCGCGGCCTCTTGAACCGCTGCCCCGCCTGCGGCTCCGGCCGCCTGTTCAAGTCCTTCGTCAAGCCCGTGGAAAACTGCGCGGCCTGCGGCGAGGACTACACGCACCAGCGCGCCGACGACCTGCCGCCCTATCTCGTCATCACCATCGTCGGCCATATCGTGGTCGGCGGCTATATGGGAACGGACCTCGTCTGGCCGCTCACCACCTGGCAACATCTCGCCATCTGGGCGCCGATCACCGTCATCCTGTCGCTCCTCCTGCTCCAGCCCATCAAGGGCGGCGCCATCGGCCTGCAATGGGCGCTGAAGATGCACGGCTTCGGCGACAAGCCGGAAGAGACGGAAACCGAAACGGAAGCGGCCCCCGCCTACGGCGACCGCACGGCATGACAGCCGCCCGGCCCGTCGACGCGGCCTCGGTCCTGCTTCTCGACCGGTCGGGCGAGAGCATACGCGTGCTCGTCGGCCGGCGCAGCAGCAAGCATGTCTTCATGCCGGACGTCTACGTCTTTCCCGGCGGCCGGCGCGATGCCACCGACCGCCTTGTTCCCGTCGCCAGCCCGCTGCATCCGGCGGCCTGCGAACGGCTGGCGTTGCGCAGCGGCACGCGCTGTTCCGATTCGCGCCTGCGCGCCCTCGGCGTCGCGGCGCTGCGCGAGCTCTACGAGGAGGCCGGCATCTCGATCGGCACGCCGCTCGATGCGGCGGCGTCGAACGCCCTGCCCTTCCGCCCCGACCTCTCCAACCTGCGTTTCCTGGCCCGCGCCATCACGCCGGCCGGCATGATCCGGCGGTTCGACACACGCTTCTTCGCGCTTTTTACCGACGAGGCGGGCATCGACCCGGCCGGTGCGACCGCGAGCCACGAACTGGAAGACCTGCGCTGGATGGATATTTTTGACCGCGGTGCCATCGAGATGCCCGACATAACCGTATTGATCCTTGAAGAGCTTCAAAAAAGCCTTCAGGAAGACAAGTCTCTGCCCTTCGGAAGAACCGCACCGCTGTACCACACCCGGCGCGGGCGCTTCCTTCGGGACCTTCTTTGAGGATCGGTCACTCATGACGCAGCCGCAATCCGGCACCTCCGGCCCGGTGGAGAGCATCCACTGGCGATCCCTCATTGCAGCCGTCGCCGCCATTTCCGCCGTCGGCATCGCCATCGGGCTCGGCCTGCCGCTGCTCTCCATCATCATGGAGAAGCGCGGCATCTCCTCCACGATGATCGGCATCAATTCCGCCATGGCCGGCATCGCCGCCATGGCCGCCGCGCCCTTCACCACGCGCCTCGCCCATGCCTGGGGCACCGCGACGACCATGCTCGCCGCCATCCTGCTGGCGGCCGTCAGCGGCCTCGGCTTCTACTACATCCAGAATTTCTGGCTGTGGTTTCCCCTCCGCCTCGTCTTCCACGGCGCGATCACCACCCTCTTCATCCTCTCCGAATTCTGGATCAACGCCGCCGCCCCGCCGCGCCGGCGCGGCCTGGTGCTCGGCATCTACGCCACCGTGCTCTCGCTCGGCTTTGCCACCGGGCCCCTGCTCTTCTCGCTGCTCGGCAGCGACGGCGTGCTGCCCTTCGCGGTGGGCGCGGCCATCATCCTTCTTGCCGCCGTGCCGATCTTCGCCGCGCGGGGCGAAAGCCCGATCATCGACGAGAAGCCCGAACTGCATTTCATGCGCTACATCCTTCTCGTGCCGACGGCGACGGCGGCCGTGTTCATCTTCGGCGCGGTGGAGGTCGGCGGGCTGTCGCTCTTTCCCATCTATGCCACGCGGGCCGGCTTCAGCGAGCCGCAGGCGGCCCTGCTGCTTACCGTCATGGGCATCGGCAACATGGCGTTCCAGATCCCGCTCGGCATGCTCTCCGACCGCCTGGCGGACCGCAGGCGCCTCCTGACGGTCCTGGCGGTCATCGGCCTTGTCGGCGCCCTCTCCCTGCCGCTCATCTCGCACAGCTGGGTGCTGATGGCGACGGTGCTGCTCCTGTGGGGCGGCTGCGTCGCCGGCCTCTATACGGTCGGCCTCAGCCATCTCGGCTCGCGACTCGTCGGCGCGGACCTTGCGGCGGCCAACGCCGCCTTCATCTTCTGCTATGCCGTCGGCACCGTCGTCGGCCCGCAGGCGATCGGCGCGGCGATGGACGTTTCCGGCAATGACGGTTTCGCCTGGGCGATCGTCGCCTTCTTCGGGTTTTACCTCGTACTTTCTCTCGCCCGGATGGTTTTCCGGCCGAAACGGGGTTGACTTTTCGGGCGCGATTTGTAGTTTCCGCCCAGATTTAAAGCCGTGGAGCAGACTGGCTGTCCGCGGCTTCGTTTTTCATAAAGGCAGGACGACCATGGCCAAGGCTACCACCATCAAGATCAAGCTGCTGTCGACGGCCGACACCGGTTTCTTCTACGTGACCACGAAGAACAGCCGCACGATGACGGACAAGATGACCAAGACGAAGTACGACCCGGTCGTCAAGAAGCACGTCGAATTCAAGGAAACCAAGATCAAGTAAGTGATCCTGGGGACCGCTTCGGTTCGCAAAGGCGCTGGACGGCAACGTCCGGCGCCTTTTCTTTTGCCCGGGATAACGGTCTGGTATCCCCCGAATCAAAAACGCCGCTCCCCGGAAGGGAGCGGCGTCGAATGGGGGTCGGCCAGACACGACGACGGCACGAGGATTCCGTATTTGTCGTAGCTGACCGACCGACCCCACGACCCAGGAGATGCGGCGGACCTAGCATCATGGGGTAACCGGTTGTGCGGGCTTGTTTGCCGCCCATGAGTTGAGCATCGCGCGAAAAAGAAAAAAAATCAACGAATTCTTAACGCTCACCCGCTCTCGCCTTGTCTCATAGTTAACCGCGGCGGGGGCGATTGTGCCATTGAGCGGCGGTTGCGTTACGGATCACGACAATCCCGCGCCGGCAAGCCTCAACCATTGCGCGAACACCCTGCAACCCTGACAGATGTCATCTTTGCGGCGCGAAAAGATTGCGCGCGATACAACCTGTTGATAAGGTTTGCGAAACCAAAATAGTACGATTTATAGCCAGATTTCACGACATGGCCTGATTTCAGGGGGCCTTGCCGGCCGGCGTCCGCAGACGCCACGCAACGCGTGGCAAATGCCCGATTTTTAAGGCAAATGCCCAAATTCGAAATCGCCCTGTGGACAATTCGGCCGCAGCGGGGCCGACTCAGGCGGCGGCGGCCACGACCCGGTTGCGGCCGGAGCGCTTCGCTTCGTAAAGCGCCGTGTCGGCACGCTTCAGGAGGGCTTCGGGGCGGTCCCCCGCCGGCAGCGCGCTGGCAAGGCCCAGCGAGGCGGTGATGGGCAGGAGGATGTCCGTGCCCGGCAGGCGGAACGGTTCCTGCTCGACGATCGCGCGAAGGCGCTCTGCCACGCCCGCCGCCATCTCGGCGGACGTATCCGGCATGACCAGCACGAACTCCTCCCCGCCGTAGCGGCAGGCAAGGTCGGCGCCGCGCACGGCCGAGCGCACACGGTTGGCGAACTCCCGCAGCACGGCATCGCCCGCATCGTGGCCGTAGGTGTCGTTCACCAGCTTGAAGCGGTCGATATCCGTGATGCAGACGGAAAGCGGCCGGCCCCGCGCCATCGCCCGGTCGACCAGCAGCTTCATGTGGTTGTCGAGGTAGCGGCGGTTGTGCAGGCCCGTCAGGCCGTCGGTGACGGCCAGTTCGATCGTCTGGCGCACGCTGGCGCGCAGGCGATCGTTGCACCGCTTGCGGCGAATCTGGGTGAGGCTGCGGGCGATCAGTTCGTTCGGGTCGATCGGCCGAATCAGGTAGTCCGTCACGCCGAGATCGAGCGCGCGCACCACCATGTCGTCGTCGCCCTGCTCGGCGATCAGCAGGATCGGCAGGAAGCGCGTGCGCTCCAGCGAGCGGAGCTGCGAGCACAGGCGCAGCGGATCGTAGTCCTCGAAATTGGCGTTGACGATCACCAGCTCGAAATTGCTCTCGGCCGCCTGGAAGAGCGCGGCCTGCGGGTCCGACATGGAGGAGACCTCGGCGACCGGCTTCAGCGCGCGCACGATCCGCTCCTGCGAGCTGGCGCGACCGTCGACGAGGAGGACCTCGCCCGGCTCGTCGCCGAGATTGTCGTCCAGCCCGTCCTCCAGGGAAATGGCGCGGGCGGTTGCCGCGCGCATGCGCAATTCGTCCGTCAGCGTCTTCAGTCGCACGAGGCTCTTCA
>CAMLOC010000267.1 GCA_946481465.1 uncultured Shinella sp.
TTTCCATTTGTACAATAATTATCAAAAAGCCGTTGATGGCATCAAAAAACCAACTATAAAGACGCTCCAAGTGAACTTTAAAGATTCACGAGGGGGTCAGGCGCTGGAACTGGGTGGATTTACAGCCGCTTTTTCGTACAGCCGGATATCCCCAAGCATTCCAGAGAAACCGTCGGCAGATCTCAAGGAAGGTCAGCGGCGGTCTTCACGCGTACGTCCGATCCGATAGCAACGACGGAGCCGGGCGCAGTTCAGTACATGAGAAAGTGGTTCGGCGGGCTTCGATAGTTGTCAGCCGGCGCTGCTTTTTAGCATGTTTCGCGCCGTCATGGGCGGGGCATGTCGGCCAAATTCGAGCAACTGCCTGAGGTCGTAGGTGTTCAAGATAATCAAGACTGATCTCTCGTCGCCCTTTCTGCCGGGCTCGATGGGGTTCGACGAGACGGACAACGAGCTGCTCACGCAATATTGCGTGACGGAGCGCTGGACCGGCGATCTTTCCAACGGCCTCTTCACGCTGGGCGACAAGGCGGCGCAGGCGCACGGCCTGCCGCAGCGCGCCTGCGGCCTCCTGAACCTCATCCGCTGCTACGAGCCGCTCGACCGCACGCGCGTGCTGGAGCTTTTCGAGCAGGCGGCGGCCTCCTCCTCGTCCTTCTGCTTCTCCACGACCATCCATCTCGACGGCGCGCCGCGCCAGCCTGTGTTCTGCGTCGGGGAATCGACGGGCCTCGAGGAGAAGTACGCCGGCTCCATCATCGGCGTCTTCATATTCCCCCGCTTCCAGATCGACCTCGCGGGACGGCGCTTCAAGCGGCAGTAAGGGGCAGCGACCTCGTTTGCGACGAGATGCCTTCCCCCTCTGCCCTGCCGAGCCTCAGGCCGCCTCGCTCGTCTCCGAACCCGGGCGGATGTTCTCCACCGGCATCGGACGGCCGAGGAAATAGCCCTGGGCCTCGTCGCAACCCTCGTCGAGCAGGATATCGAGCTGGCTGCGCGTTTCCACGCCCTCCGCCAGAACCGGCACGCGCAGCGTCTGGCCGAGCGCCAGGATGGCGCGGATGATGGCCTTCGCCTCGGGGCTCGCCTCCACCTCGCTCATGAAGCTGCGGTCGAGCTTGATCTTGTCGAAGGGGAAGGCGCGCAGGGTTTCGAGCGACGAATAGCCCGTGCCGAAATCGTCGATGGCGATGGTGACGCCGAAGGCCTTGATGCGGCGGAGCGTCTGGAGGGCGCGCTCCTTGTCGCCGATGATGGTCGATTCGGTGATTTCCAGCTCCAGCCGGTGCGGGCTGAGGCCCGTATCGAGGAGCACCCGGTGCACGAGGTCGGCGACGTCGGCATTGCCGAGCTGCACCGGTGACAGGTTGACGGCGATCTTGTGCTCGTTGTCCCAGGTGACCGCCTCGCGGCAGGCTTCGCGCAGCACCCATTCGCCGATCGGCAGGATGGCGCCGCATTCCTCCGCGATCGGGATGAAATCGCTCGGCGGGATGGTGCCGCGCACGGGGTGGTGCCAGCGCAGCAGCACCTCAAAACCGATCGTCTCGCCGGAATTGACCGCCTTCTGCACCTGGTAGTGCAGCTGCAGTTCGTTGCGCTCCACCGCCTGCCACAGGTCGTTGGCGATGAGGCGGCGGCTGCGGGCGGCCTCGTCCATCGAGACCTCGTAGAAGCAGACCCGCTCCGTCAGCGCCTCCTTGGCGCGGTACATGGCAAGGTCGGCATTGTTGAGGAGGGCTTCGAGATTGTCGGCATCCTGCGGATAGATCGCGACACCCAGGCTCGCACCGGGCTTGATATCGTAGCCGTCGATGCGGATCTCCTCGTGCAACGAGGCTTCCAGCCGCTGAATGAAGTCGTGCAGTTCGCCGACATCCTCGAAGCGCTTGGCGGCGGCGAACTCGTCGCCGCCGAAGCGCGCCACCGTCTCGTCCGCCTGAAGGCAGGCCTGCATGCGTTTCGACAGGGTCGTCAGAACCTCGTCGCCCGCCGCGTGGCCGCGCGTGTCGTTGATTTCCTTGAACTTGTCGAGGTCGATGCCGATCGCCGCCACCTTGCTGCCGGACCGGCGCGCCGAATCGAGATCGGCCTCCAGGCGGTTGTTGAAGCTCGCGCGGTTCGGCAGGCCCGTCAGGCTGTCGTGGCGGGCGAGGAAGGAGATCTGCTCCTCCGAGCGCAGGCGCTCGGAAATATCCTCATAGGTCGCGACCCAGGCGCCGTCCGGCAGCGTGCGGTAGCGCAACTGCACGGAAATGCCGTTCGACAGCTTCTCGACGATCACGCCGCCGTCATTGGCAAGGATCGCGGCGCGGCGGCGGGCATACATGTCGCGCGCCCGCGGTTTCCAGACCTCCGGATCGACGAAGACGTCGGCGACCCCCTGGTCGACGATCTCGCGCAGCGTCATGCCGGGGCGGATGCGGTCCTCCGGGAAGCCGAAGAGCTCGCTGTAGCGTTTGTTGGCGAGCAGCAGGCGCTCGTCCTTGTCGAACAGGCAGAGGCCCTGCGACATGTTCTCCAGCGCAAGGTCGAGGTTCTTCGTCACCTCGGCTAGGCGGTCGGCATCGGCCTTTTCCTTCGTCACGTCCTTGGTGATCTTGGCATAGCCGACCAGCGTGCCGCCCACATCGTAGATGGCGTCCAGCACCACATTGGCCCAGAAACGCGAGCCGTCCTTGCGGTAGCGCCAGCCCTCGGTCTCGAACTTGCCCTCCTGCCGCGCGATGGCCAGCGCCCGCTCCGGCGCGCCGGCCGCCCGCTCCTCCTCGCCGTAGAAATGCGAGAAATGCCGGCCGACGATCTCGTGCGCCTTGTAGCCCTTGTTGCGCTCGGCCCCCTCGTTCCAGTTGGCGACGCGGCCGTCCGGGTCGAGCATGTAGATGGCGTAATCCTTGACGCCCTGCACCAGCATGGCGAACTGGCGCGTGCTTTCGCTGGCGGCAAGTTCGGCCTGCCGGGCGAAGACGGCGGCCGTCAGTCCCGTGAAGAGCAGCGAGAAGGCGACGACGGCGATCAGCGGCGCCATCAGGCCCACCGACAGGATCGTGTCGTCGCTCACCGGCATCAGGCCGGGCGTGACCGTCACCGCGGCCATGCCCGTGAAATGCAGCGCGACGACGCCAAGCGCCATCAGCAGCGTGGCGAGCGCCCGGTCGCCGACCCGCGCCTGCGGGCGCTTGCAGAAGACCAGCGACAGCGCCCCGAAGAGGCCGGCGCTGACGACCGATGCGGCCACATAGGTGAAATCCCAGTGGAGGGTTCCCGGCACCTCGAGCGCCGCCATGCCGATATAGTGCATGGAGGTGATGCCGGCGCCCAGCAGCACGCCGCCCGCGATGGCGGCGCTTCGCCCGGCGATGCAGGTGGCGACCGCTAGGCCGATCGACGTGACGACGATGGCGACGCCGAGCGAGATCAGCGTCAGCTCCATGTCGAAGCCCATGACGACGCCGGGATCGTAGGCCAGCATGGCGATAAAATGCGTCGCCCATATGCCGAAGCCGCTCGACGTGCCGGCCGCCCCCAGCCAGAGATTGCGCGCCATGCCGCCGGCAGCCTGCGCCCTCTGCGTCAGCGTGACCGCGACATAGCAGGACAGGAAGCAGATGAGGGCCGCGAGCAGGACAAGACGAAGGTCGTGCTCGACGGTCAGGCAGGTCAGGATGCGGAGCATGAAGGATCACCGGAATGGGCTGCGAAGTGCCCCCACTCAGCCGGAGAACCCTAAAGAATGCATGAATTCAGATACGGCGATACCGGAAGGCCGCCTCCCACCTCGGTTCATGCTTAACAGAAGCCGAAACGGCACAACTGTATCGTTTCATGACGAGAATGCCGCTCAACCCCTACGTAACGTCAGGTTCAGAGCGTCAGGGCCTTGAGGTCGGTCGCCGGATCTTCCAGCGCGGCGCGCTCCGGCGTGCGCCCCATCTCGATCAGCTTCTTGCCGACCACATAGGACTTGGCATCGTTGACCGCGTCGACGGCGATCAGCCGGCCCGCCCGGAAATACCATACGGAGACGCTGCCCTCGCGCGGGCCGGGGCGAACGAAGGTGTCGTCGAAGCCCATGCAGAAGCCGGCGATCTGCAGCTTGACGTCGTACTGGTCGGACCAGAACCAGGGCTTCGGCACATAGGCCGCATCGCCGCCGGCAATGACGGCGGCGGCGGCCTCGGCCTGGTCGACGGCGTTCTGCACCGATTCGAGCCGCACGCGGCTGCCCTCGAAGGGCAGGACGGCGCAGTCGCCCATGGCGAAGATGGCGGGATCGGAGGTGCGGGCATGGCTGTCGACGACGATGCCGTTTGCGACCTCAAGCCCGGCATCGCGCGCAAGCTGGTCGTTCGCCGCAACGCCGATGCCGGCGATCACCACGTCGACGGGCAGCACGAAGCCGTCGGAGAGTTCCGCGCCGGTGACGCGGCCGTTCTCGCCGATGAGGCGGACGAGGCCGGTCTTCTCGCGCACGTCGACCCCGCGCGCCGTATGGATCGCCTTGAGGATCGTGGCGGTCGCCGGCGAGGCGACGCGGGCGAGGATCCGGTCGGCCATCTCGATGACCGTGACATGCAGCCCCCTGCCCCGCGCGACCGCCGCCGCCTCCAGGCCGATATAGCCGCCGCCGACGACGAGCGCCCGGCGCCCCTCCTGCATTTCGAGGCCGAGGCGATCGGCATCGCGGTAGTCGCGCACGGTGAAGACGCCGTCGAGATCGCCGCCGATCTCGGCCGGCAGGCGGCGCGGGGTGGCCCCGGTTGCGAGCGCCAGCACGCCGTAATGCAGCGTCGCGCCGTCGCCGAGCGTCACCGTCTTCGCGGCGCGGTCGATGGCGGTCACCTCGGTCGCAAGGCGGATCTCGACATTGTTGTCCGCATACCAGGTCTCCGGGCGGAACATCAGCCGGGAAAGATCAGCCTCGCCGAGCAGGTATTTCTTGGAGAGCGGCGGGCGCTGGTAGGGATGGCTCGCCTCGGCGGCGACGATGGTGATCGGCCGCTCGTCCTTCAGCGCACGCAATTTGGCAACCAGGGCAAAGGCCGCCTGACCGCCGCCCGCAACAACCAGTCTTCCCGTCACGATGCTTCCATCCCGTCCTTGTTTCCCGAGAGGTAGCGCGCCGGAACCGGCGGCGTCAACTCATCGCCGCGCCGCCGGATTCTTCGTTTGCGTCAGGCCTTGGCGGGGATTTCGAGGCCCTTTAGCGTGGCAGGGCGCGCAAGGCAGCGCTCCAGCCAGGCCATCACGGCCGGGAAGCCCGCATAGCCCAGCGCCTCGCGCCCGCCATAGAAGACATCCGCGCCGCGGATCCACGGGAAGGTCGTGATATCGGCGATGGTGTATTCGTCGCCCATGATCCAGCGGCGATCCTTCAGCCGGTCTTCCAGGATCGAGAGCAGGCGTTTCGCCTCGTCGCGGTAACGCTCGGCGGGATAGGGATTGTTGGCGACCTTGTCAGCGGCGAATTTGTGGAAATGGCCGAACTGGCCGAACATCGGCCCGACGCCGCTCATCTGGAACATGACCCAGGCGAGCGTCTCGTAGCGCCCGGCGGCATCGGCCGGGATCAGCCTGCCGGTCTTTTCGGCGAGGTAGACGAGGATCGCGCCCGATTCGAAGAGACCGATCGGCTTGCCGTCCGGGCCGTCCGGATCGATGATCGCCGGAATGCGGCCGTTCGGGTTCAGCGAGACGAATTCCGGCGACTTGACGCCCTCGGGGCCGAACTCGATCCGGTGCGCCTCATAGGGCAGGCCGAGTTCCTCGAGCGCGATCGAGACCTTCACGCCGTTCGGCGTCGGCAGCGAATAGAGCTGGATGATAGCGGGGTTCTTTGC
>CAMLOC010000268.1 GCA_946481465.1 uncultured Shinella sp.
CCGGTCATGGCGACCGCGTCGTTGTAGAGCAGCTTGTAGGTGATGTTGACGCCGGCGGCGACGGACTGGCGGATCGCCAGGATGCCGGAATGATAGTAGGTGCCGTCGCCGAGATTGACGAAGATGTGCTTCTCGTCGGTGAAGGGCGCGATGCCCGACCACGGCACGCCCTCGGCGCCCATATGGGTGAAGGTCGTGGTGTCGCGATCCATCCACTGCACCATGTAGTGGCAGCCGATGCCGGCCGTGGCGCGGCTGCCCTCGGGCACCTTCGTCGACGAATTGTGCGGGCAGCCGGAGCAGAAATAGGGCACGCGCTCGACCGGCGCCGCGTGCACCTTGCGGATCTTCTCGCGTTCCAGGAGATAGGCGAGCTCGTCGGAAATGACCGTCTTCAGGCCGGCGTCGAAATCGAATTGCAGGAGACGGGCGGCGATCGCCCGCGCCACCATGCCGACGGACAAGGCCTCCGACAGCGGCAGGAACGGCTTGTCCTGATGGTCGAACTTGCCGAGGATGCGCGGCCGCTCGCCGTGATGCCAGTTGAAGAGCTGCTGCTTGATCTGGTTCTCGATGATCTCGCGGCGTTCCTCGACGACCAGCACCTCCTCCAGCCCCTGCGAGAACTCGCGCACGCCCTCCGGCTCGAGTGGCCAGGGCATGCGGACCTTGTAGAGGCGCATGCCGATCTCGGCCATTTCGGCCGGACCGAGGGAAAGCTCCTTCAGCGCCTGCAGCACATCCTCATAGGCCTTGCCCGAGGCGATGATGCCGAAGCGGGCACGCGGCGCGTCATGGGTCACCTCGTCCACCCGGTTGGCGCGGGCAAAGGCGACGGCGGCATAGCCCTTGTAGGTCTGGAGGCGCTCGTCCTGCGGCAGCGGCGGATCGGGCCAGCGCAGGCTGAGGCCATCCAGCGGCAGCTCGAAATTATCGGGAATGACGAACTGCCGGCGCTCGCCGGCAAGATCGACGGAGGCCGTCGTCTCCACCGTGTCGGCAATGAACTTCATGCCGACCCAGCAGCCGGAATAGCGCGACATGGCGGTGCCGAGCAGGCCGTATTCGACGAATTCGTGGATCGAGGAAGGATAGAGCACCGGGATCAGCGCCGACATGAAGGCATGGTCGGACTGGTGCGGAATGGAGGACGACTTTGCCGAATGGTCGTCGCCGGCAAGACAGAGCACACCGCCGTGTTTCGACGTGCCCGCGGCATTGGCGTGCTTCAGCACGTCGCCGCAGCGGTCGACGCCCGGCCCCTTGCCGTACCAGTAGCCGGCGACCCCGTCATGACGCGCGCCCGGCGAGAGGTGGAGCTGCTGCGTGCCCCAGACGGCGGTCGCCGCCAGGTCCTCGTTGACGCCCGGCCGGAACAGGATGTCGTGTGCCGCCAGATGCTTCCCGGCTTTCGCAAGCTGCTGGTCATAGCCGCCGAGCGGCGAGCCGCGATACCCCGAGATGAATGCGGCGGTGTTCAGCCCCGCGGCACGGTCGCGCCGCATCTGGACGATGGGCAGGCGCACGAGAGCCTGGGTGCCGGAAAGGAAGACCCTTCCCTCCTCCGCCATATACTTGTCCTCGAGAGAAAAGCTCTGCTTGAGCATGACTTCCTCCTCGATGGCCCTCCTCCATGAAAGCCATCCTCCATATGTAGGAGCCTAGCCATGGATTGGGAGGAGCGGGTCCTTATTTTCGCGGCGGAGAATCACGTCTTGAGGACGGCATCCGCAAAAGCGGCCGCCCGGCGCAAAGCCATCCTCATTTCGTCAGATCGGAACACGATGCGTGTTCTTCAGCTCGTCGAGCGCAAAGCTGGAATTGACGAAGCCGACGCCCGGCAGGCGCAGCAGCGCCTTCTTCAGAATCTCCTCGTACTGGCGCACGCTGCTCGTCAGGACGCGCAGCACGTAGTCGTGGTCGCCGGTCATGGAATAGCACTGCACGACCTCGGGCATGTGCCGCACCGCCTTCTCGAATTCCAGCAGCGTCGCCTCGTCGTGTTGCTTCAGCCGCACGAAGCAGAAGACCGACACCTCGAGGCCGACGCGTTTCGGATCGACGACGACGATGCGGCCGCGGATGATGCCCTGCCGCTCCATCTCCTTGATGCGCCGCCAGCACGGCGTGTGACTGAGGCCCACGCGTTCGCCGATCTCGGCGACCGTCAGCTCCGGCTCGCTCTGCAGCAGCCGCAGGATCTTGCGGCTCGTCTCGTCCATGCCGCCTTCACCCATTAGCCTAGAGCAGCCGGCGAGAGGAAAGGTTGCGCATCAGCGCGGCGACGCCGAAGGTCCAGGGCGGGCACTCGGTGGAAAGGCGCACCGTATTGGCAAGCGCCCCGAGGCCCGCATTCGAGATGGTCACCCGGTCGCCCGCCTTGTGGGTAAAGCCCTGACCCGGCGCGTCGCGATCCTCCACCGGCGCAAACAGCGTGCCCATGAACAGCATGAAGCCGTCAGGATACTGATGATGCCTGCCGATCGTCTGCGAAACGAGATCGAGGGGGTCGCGGCTGATTTCGCGCATCGTGCTGCGTCCCCTCAGCACGAAACCGTCCTCGCCCTCGATCAGGAGATCAAGATCGGCCTTGCGCACATCCTCGATGGAATAGGTTTCGTCGAACAGGCGGATGAAGGGACCGATGGCGGCGGAGGCATTGTTGTCCTTCGCCTTGCCGAGCAGCAGGGCCGAACGCCCCTCGACATCGCGCAGGTTCACGTCATTGCCGAGCGTCGCGCCCTTGACGCGGCCCTGGCTGTCGACGGCGAGCACGATTTCCGGCTCCGGATTGTTCCATTTGGAGATCGGGTGCAGGCCAACCGAAGCGCCCCAGCCGACGGCGGCCAGCACCGGCGCCTTGGTGAAGACCTCGGCGTCCGGCCCGATGCCGACCTCCAGATATTGCGACCAGACACCCTCCTCGATCAGCGCCGCCTTGACCCTGGCCGCGGCTTCAGAACCCGCCCTCAAGTCGCGCAGGCTGTCGCCGATGATGGCGGTGACGCGGCCGCGCACCTTCTCCGCCAAGGTCGGATCCCCCGCCGCCTTCTCCTCGATCACGCGCTCGATCATCGAACGGGCGAAGGTGACGCCGCAGGCCTTGACGGCCTGGAGGTCGCAGGGCGCAAGCAGGTGCAGCCGGGAGAAATTGCCGGCCCCTTCGACGGAGGCCTCCAGCACGGCATCGAGCGTGCCGAGCGGATCGCACGGCGCCGCGCGGGCGATCGCCGCCGGATCGTCCGCCTCCAGGAGGTCGCGCATCGTCGGGATGGCCTGGGACGTGATGTCACACAGCTTGCCGTCGCGCAGCATCACCACCGCCGGCCCCTGCACATCCGGCCGCCAGACGCGCCCGACAAAAGTTCCCCGCGAAAAATCGCCTGCCGTCATCGTCACGCGCCGCTCCTCCAACAATCCTCGACTGGAGTTCTAGACCGAAAAGCATGACGGGGAACAGGGACTGCCGCGCGCAAACAAAAATAAGAAGATGGCGACGGGAGCGCCGCCACCCCATGCGATCAGGCAGGCCGGGTGCGCACCGTCGAGACGATGGTGAGCGCGGCAAGCAACAGCACGGCGCCGCTCGCCACGAAAACGCTCGTCACGCCGTTCGCATCGAACAGGGCTCCGCCAGCGGCGGCACCGGTGGCTATGGCGAAGTTGATGGCGGCGACGAAGAGGCCGCCGGCGCTTTCGGCCTCGTCAGGCACGGCGCGGGTGATCCAGGTCGACCAGGCGACCGGCACCGCGCCGAAGGCGAGGCCCCAGAGCGCGACCATGGCCGCATCGCCGGCAAGGCTGCCGCCGAAGGCGGAGAGCGAGAGGGCAAGCGCGCCCATCACCACCGGCATGATCGTCAGCGTGAAGCGCATGGAGCGTTCCAGCAGCACGGCGCCGAGATAATTGCCGAAGAAGGTGGCAATGCCGAAGCCGAGCAAGACGGCCGAGAAGCCCTCGATGCCGAGACCCGTCACCGTTTCAAGGAACGGCCTTATGTAGGTGAAGAAGGCGAAATGGCCGGTGAAGACGAGCAGGATCGCGAACATCGCGAAACCGACGCCGGGCCGCAGCAGCACCTCGACCAAGGTGTCGAAGCGCGAATGACCGCGCGGCGGAAGCGAGGGCAGCGTGGCAAGCTGCACGACGAGCGCCAGCGCACCCAGCGCGGCGGCGCCGAGGAAGACATTCCGCCAGCCGACGATATCGCCGACATAGCTGCCGACCGGCGCGGCGAAGACCGTGGCCGCCGACACGCCAAGGAACATGACCGACAGCGCCTTCGGCACCACGGCTTCCGGCACCAGCCGCATCATGGTCGCCGCCGAGAGCGTCCAGAAGCCGCCGAGCGCCATGCCGAGCAGCACGCGCCCGGCGAGAAGCATGGCAAGGTTCGACGCCGTCGCCACCAGGAGGTTCGAAAAGATCAGGAGGACCGAAAGGCCGAGCAGCACCAATCGCCGGTCGATCCTGCGCGTCACCACCGTGACCAACAGGCTCGTCGCCAGCGCGACCGCCGCCGTCGCCGTCACCGCCTGGCCGGCCATGCCCTCGGAGATCCGAAGATCCGCCGCCATCGGCGTCAGCAGGCTTGCGGGGAGGAATTCCGCGCCCACCAGCCCGAACACGCCGAACGTCATCGATATCACGGCCCCCCAGGCCGGTCGCGTATCCGCTTCGCTCTGCGGCGCCGCGATTGTTGCATCCGTCATCTGCCATCCCTTTCCTGTTGCAGTGCGTGCTCCAAGAGGTGGGTTGAAATGCAAGACGCACAATGTCATTTTATCCGCAATGTTTGATCGATCGTCCGACCCCGTCAAAAACCAGCATGACCCTGTCAGCGAACTCCTGATGGGCATGCGCCTTCGCGGCGCAAGCTACGGCCGGCTCCAGCTCAGCCCGCCCTTCGGCATCCGCTTTCCGGCGGGGCCGGAAGCCCGCTTCCATTTCGTCGCCCGCGGCAAGGTCCTGCTGCAGGCACCGGGCGAGGCGGCGCGCGAACTTGCCTGCGGCGATGCCGTGCTGCTGCCGCGCGGCGAGGCACATGAGATCGTCACCGGGCCGCATGTCCCTATCCGCGACTACGAGAGCTATACGCGAAAACCGCTCTGCGCCGATGTGGCCGCGGTGGAGGCCTGCATCAAGGCCGCCGGCCGGGAAAACGACACGCTGATCTTCACCGGCCGCATGGAATTCGAGCTCGACACGCTGCACCCGCTCGTCGGCCTCATGCCGCAGATCATGTCGGTCGGCGCACTGATCGGCCGCCAACCGGAACTGATGCCGCTGCTCGACGCGATGGAGCGGGAGATGGAGGAGGAGCGCGTCGGCTCGGCCGGCATCCTCGCGCGCCTTGCGGACGTCGTCGCCGCCTCCATCGTGCGCGGCTGGGTGGAATGCGGCTGCGGCGATGCGACGGGCTGGATCGAGGCGCTGCGCGATCCGCGCCTCGGCCGCGTCATCGCCGCCCTTCATCGTCAGCCCGGTCGCAACTGGACGCTCGCCGACATGGCACAGGAGATGGGGAGTTCCCGCTCCGTCTTCGCCAAGCGCTTCGTCGAGGTGACGGGCGTGACGCCGCAGCGCTACGTGCTGGCACTGCGCATGCGCCTTGCCGAACAATGGTTCCGCCGCGACAAGCTCTCGATCGACACCGCCGCCCGCCGCCTCGGCTTCGGCTCCCAGGCCGCCTTCGCCCGCGCCTTCAAACGCATCGTCGGCGAACCGCCCGGCCAGACGCGCAGGAAGGCGGCGACGAGCGGCGGGGGAAATGAGACCGTGAGGAGAAAGAATGGTGCTGCTAGAGAGATTTGAACTCTCGGCCTCTCCCTTACCAA
>CAMLOC010000269.1 GCA_946481465.1 uncultured Shinella sp.
GGTCTCGAACATCTCGCGGCCGTAGATGCCCTTCAGCGTCAGCATCTTGAAGATCACCTTGTTCCAGTCGATGCCGAACCCGTCCGGCGCGATGCCGAGAATGGCGATCTTGCCGCCGTTGTTCATGGTGTCGATCATCGAGCGGAAGGCCGGCGGCGCGCCGGACATTTCAAGGCCCACGTCGAAACCTTCCGTCATGCCGATCGCGGTCATGACCTCGGAAAGGTCCTCCTTCGAGGCGTCGACGACATGGTCGATGCCGACCTTGCGGGCAAGGTCGAGGCGGACGGGGTTGATGTCGGTGATCACGACTTTTCGCGCGCCCGAGCGTTTGGCGACCATCGCGCCCATGATGCCGATCGGCCCGGCGCCGGTAACCAGCACGTCCTCGCCGACGAGGTCGAAGGACAGCGCCGTGTGGACGGCATTGCCGAACGGGTCGAAGATCGCCGCCACCTCGTCCGGCACGTCGTCGGGGATCGGCACGACATTGTATTCGGGAATGCACACGAACTCGCCGAAGGAGCCCGGCCGGTTGACGCCGACGCCCTTGGTATAGTGGCACAGATGCCCGCGGCCGGCGCGGCAGTTGCGGCACTTGCCGCAGACGATGTGCCCTTCGCCCGAGACCCGCTCGCCGACATGGTACTTGGTGACGGCCGAACCGACCTCGGCGATCTCGCCGACGAATTCGTGGCCGACGACCATGGGCACGGGAATGGTCTTCTGCGCCCAGTGGTCCCAGTTCCAGATATGCACGTCCGTGCCGCATATCGCCGATTTCCGCACGCGGATCAGGACGTCGTTCGGCCCCACCTCCGGCACCGGAACGCTCTCCATCCAGAGGCCGACTTCAGGTTTTGCTTTAACCAGCGCACGCATCATGTTCGACATGACGAAATCTCCGCAAGGGATTCAGACGATTCTCTAAATGACGCTGAGCTCGCGCCCGACTTCGGCAAAGACCGCGATCGCCTTGCGCACATCCGCCTCGCTGTGTGCCGCCGACATCTGGGTGCGGATACGGGCCTGGCCCTTCGGCACGACGGGGAAGGAGAAGCCGATGACGTAGACGCCCTTCGCCAGCATGCGGGCGGCCATCTCCTGCGCCAGCGCCGCATCGCCCAGCATGACCGGGATGATCGGATGCCCCTCGCCCGCAAGCGTGAAGCCGAGCTTCGTCATTTCGGCGCGGAAGAGATCGGCATTGGCATAGAGGCGCCGGCGCAGGCCATCGCCGTTGCCGATGAGATCGAACACCTTGAGCGAGGCGGCTGCGATGACCGGCGCCAGCGTGTTGGAGAAGAGATAGGGCCGCGAGCGCTGGCGCAGCCACTCCACCACTTCCTTCCTGCCCGACGTATAGCCGCCAGACGCCCCGCCCAGCGCCTTGCCGAGCGTACCGGTGATGATGTCCACCCGTCCCTCGACGCCGCAATGCTCGGCCGAGCCGCGGCCGTGCTGTCCCACGAAGCCGACGGCATGGCTGTCGTCGACCATGACCATCGCGCCGTATTTTTCCGCAAGGTCGCAGACGCCCTGAAGGTTGGCGATGATGCCGTCCATCGAGAAGACGCCGTCCGTGGCGATCATCTTGAAGCGCGCGCCCTCGGCCTTCTTCAATTCCTCCTCCAATGCAGCCATGTCGTTGTTGGCATAGCGGAAGCGCCTGGCCTTGGAGAGCCGCACGCCGTCGATGATCGAGGCGTGGTTCAGCGCGTCGGAGATGATGGCGTCTTCCTCGCCAAGCAGCGTCTCGAAGAGGCCGCCATTGGCATCGAAGCAGGAGGAATAGAGGATGGTGTCATCGAGCCCGAGGAAGGAGGAGATGCGCGCCTCGAGCTCCTTGTGCTCCTCCTGCGTGCCGCAGATGAAGCGCACCGAGGCCATGCCGTAGCCGTAGCGGTCGAGCGCCCTCTTGCCGGCCTCGGCCAGCTCCGCATTGTCGGCGAGGCCGAGGTAGTTGTTGGCGCAGAAGTTCAGCACGCGCTCGCCCGAGGCGACAGCGATCTCGCCGGCCTGCTTGGAGGTGATCACGCGCTCCGACTTGTAGAGGCCCGCGGATTTGAGGCCGTCGATTTCGGACTGGAGATGGGCGATGAAGGCGGAGGTCATGGGCACGCACTCACGGGAACGGGGTTCTTGGCGAATTCAGGCCGCGCTTGCGGCATAGGCGCCGATCAGCCTCTCGTAGTCCTCCATCGGCGGGAACTTCTCGTAGCTGTGCACGGCAGGCGTTTGCGCCCAGGCGAGCTTCTCGCTCGTATAGGTCTCGATGAACGGACTGTACCAGCCGGTCTCCTCCAGCATGGTCGGCCGTACATTGACGAAGAAATCGAAGCCGGCCGGCCGGGTAAACATCCAGGTCATGCAATCCGGGCAGAAGTGATGGCCGGCCTCGGCGCTCGCCCCGGCAACGACGGGCTCGCCCTCGGTGACGGCAAAGCCCTCCGCCGGGATCGCCGCACTCAGCGAATAGGCGCTGCCCGACATGCGCTGGCAACCGGTGCAATGGCAGGCCATGGTGAGCATCGGCGGCGCGCTGATGCGGATTTTCACGCGCCCGCAACGGCAGGCGCCGTCGAGCGGCAGGTTCAGTCGATCCATGGGCACGGCTCCCCTTCCGTTAAACGCCGGCTTGTCGTTCTGATCATGGTGCCGGCGAATTGCTCCACTGCGATAGTTCTAGCGCAGCGGAAGGCGACGTAAAGGGTCGCCGCCGTTCTTTTCGCCGTTTCAGGGACGCTCGCAGGCGATCAGCAGGAACATCGGCCGGTTGAGTTCCACCTGCCATTCCGGATGGGCCGCAAGCTGCGCCTCGCTCGGCCGCCATTCCTCGACATGACGGATGGAAAAGCCGGCGGCGATCAACGCATTGAGGGTGGTGCCGAGCGTGCGGTGATGCTTGACGACGCCCTTGGCGAGCCAGTCGGTCGTGCGCGGGCCTTCGACGAGATAGCCGTCGACCGGCCAGACCGTCCGGCCGTCCACCTCCGCCCAATCCGGTCGGGACGGCGCCATGTAGAGCGGATGCTCGATGGTGAAGACGAAGGAGGAGCCCGGCGCCAGCGCGGCGTGGACGGTGCGCACCAGCCGGTCGAAATCCGCGATATAGTGGAAGGCGAGCGAGCTGTAGGCGAAATCGAAGGCCCCGGCCGGCAGGTCCAGCCGGTCGAGATCGGCGATCTCGTAGCGGACGGCGGGCGATGCGGTCTCCGCCCGGGCGCGGGCGATCATGTTTTCCGAGAGGTCGAGGCCGAGTACGCTTTGCGCCCCCGCCTCTGCCGCATGGCGCGCGAACCAGCCGAAACCGCAGCCGAGATCGACGATGCGCCGGCCCGCAAGATCCGGCAGCAGGGCGCGCACCGCTTCCCATTCCGCGGCGCCCGCAAGCCCGTGCACCGAGCGGGGAAGGTTGCTGTAGCCCTCGAAGAAGGCGGGCTGGTCGTAGATGTTCTGGGCCATGGCAAAATCCTCTCGCGCCGCTGATAGCCGCTTTTTGCGCAAGGACAAAGCCGCGCCCTGCCGCCCGCAGGGTTGACAGCGGCGCCCTGCCCCTGTCCGGTGGCGGCACGAAAGGATGGGCCATGACGATACTGGACAGGTTTTCCCAGAAGGGCCGCGTGGCGCTCGTCACCGGCGGCGGCCGGGGCCTCGGCTTCGAGATCGCAAAAGCGCTGGCCGAAGCCGGCGCCCATGTGGTGGTAACGGGCCGCACGGCCGAAACGCTCGACAAGGCCGTTGCGAAAATAGCCGCCAGCGGCGGTAGCGCCTCCGCCGCCGCCTTCGACATTGCCGACCGGGCGGCCCAGCGCGCCGTGCTCGCCGCGATAGAGGAGACCCACGGCCGGCTCGACGTGCTCGTCAACAATGTCGGCGCCCGCGATCGCCGGCCGCTCGCCGAGATGGACGACGACGCCATCGATGAGTTGATCCGCACCGACCTTTCCGCCGCCGCCAGCCTTTCACGCGACGCCGCCGCGCTGATGAGGCGCAACGGCCACGGGCGGCTGATCGCCGTCACCTCGATCGGCGGCCATGTGGCCATGCCGAACGACGGCATCTACCCCGCCGCCAAGCACGGCCTCACCGGCCTCATGCGCAGCATGGCCGTCGAATACGCCCCGCACGGCATCACCAGCAACGCCATCGCCCCCGGTTGGTTCGCGACGGAGACCAACGCGGCGCTCGCCGCCGACGAGGGCCTGATGCCCTTCGTGCGCCAGCGCATCCCCGTCCAGCGCTGGGCCCGCGCCGACGAGATCGCCGGCGCCGCCCTGTTCCTCGCCAGCGACGCGGCCTCCTTCGTCAACGGCCATGTGCTGGTGGTCGACGGCGGCATGACCGTGCGGATGTAACCGTCGGGCCTATCCCGCCGCGGCCGCCTCCAGCGGCGCGATGTCGAGCTTGACCAGCTTCAACATCGCCTCGGTGACGCGCTTGACCTTCGCCTGGTCCGGGTCGCTCATCAGTTCGCCGAGCCGCGTCGGCGCGACCTGCCAGGAGAGGCCCCAGCGGTCCTTCAGCCAGCCGCACTGCTCCACCGAGCCGCCCTCGCGCAGCGCGTCCCACAGCCGGTCGAGATCGCCCTGCGTCTCGCATTCGACCATGATGGAGAAGCTGTGGTTGAACGGATCGAGCGGCCCGGCCTCGATCGCCATGTAGCGCTGGTCGCCGAGCGTGAAGCTGGCGATCTTCACGCTGCCCGGCGGGCCGCTCGGGCTTTCGGCCGGCAGCGACGAAACCCAGTGGACCGAGGAGCCGGGAACGAGCGACGTATAGAAGCCGATGGCGGCCTCCATGTCCTTTTCGAACCAGAGATGCTGCGTAACCTTCATCGAAGCGTCCTCCTTGCCTGAATGCACACAAGGACGAACGGGAACGAAACGTTCCGACGTCGGCGACAAAAAATCAGCCGCTGAACTCGTCGATGACGGCAAGGAAGGCATCGCCGAACCGGTCGCGCTTGGAAACGCCGATGCCGGGGATATCCAGCAGTTCCTCCCTATCGCGCGGGCGCTCCTTGGCGAGCGCGATCAGCGTCGTGTCCGGGAAGACGACATAGGGCGGCACGTCGAGGTCCTTGGCGATGGACAACCGCTCGGCGCGCAGCAATTCGAAAAGCTCGCGGTCGGAACCGGCAAGGTTGGAGCGCTCGCGCGCGGCGGGCGAGCCGCCGGCCTTGCCCTTGCGCCCTGCCGTCGGGCGGTCCTTGCGGAGCAGCACCTGCCGCTCGTGGCGGAAGACGGCGCGCGCCTCCGGCTCCAGCTTCAGGGCGCCGAAGGCGGAATGATCGACGCTGATCAGCCCCATGGACAGCAATTGCCGGAAGATCGATTGCCAGACGCGCGGCGCAATGTCCTTGCCCGCCCCGAAGACCGGCATCTCCGTATGGCCGAAGCGTTCCGTCTTCTCGTTGACCGCCCCCACCAGCACGTCGATGAGATGGGCGGCGCCGAAGCGCTCGCCGGTACGGTAGACGGCGGCGAGCGCCTTGATCGCCGCCTCGGTGCCGTCCCAGGTCTCGACCGGGTTGCGGCAGGTGTCGCAATTGCCGCAATGGCCGGAATGGCCTTCGCCGAAATGCGCCAGGATCGCCTTGCGCCGGCAGCCGGCCGTCTCGCAGATGGCAAGCAGCGCCGTCAGCTTGGCGCGCTCGATGCGCTTGATCTCCTCGGCCGCCCCGCCCTCGTCGATCATCCTGCGGCGCTGTACCACGTCGGCCATGCCATAGGCCATCCAGACCTCCGAGGGCAGGCCGTCGCGGCCCGCGCGGCCCGTCTCCTGGTAATAGGCCTCCACCGAGCCCGGCAGGTCGAGATGGGCGACGTAGC
>CAMLOC010000270.1 GCA_946481465.1 uncultured Shinella sp.
GCCAGCAATTCGACCAGCAGGTCGACGCCGAGATTGCCGATCAGCCGCCAGTCGAACGTGTAGAATTGCTGGAGCGCGGGCGAATTTTCGAGATCGAGCTGCACCCGATAGCGCCCGATATGGCCCGGCAGGTCGAGCAAGGGCGCGACGTCCGGCCAGAACAAGGGCAGCGCGCTCAGCACGATCAGCCCCGCGAGCACCGCCGGATGCTCCCAGAACGGCCGTTTCTCGCCTTCGCTCCTCAGCTGGAAATGCCCCGTCTGCACGCGCCCCGCCGCATCGATCCCAAGAGAGACGGTGCCTTCCCCACTCGGCCCTCGCTTTCAACAGAAAAATGGGCCGGGGGCGGAAAGGTAAATATTCGTCAACCATTGCGCGGCTAGGTCTCGATTTCCGCACCGCGAGGAACCGAATGTCCGCCGAGCTTCCAAGACAGTTTCGCATCGAAAGCGAAACGGCGGTCCGCGCGCCGCGGCGGGCGATCGGCGGTTGGCACCTCTTCTGGCTCCTCACCGCCCTCGTCGGCACGCTTTTGATCCTGCGCGATGTCCTGGCCACCGGCGCGAGCCTTTCCATTTCCGGCCAGGCGCTGTGGGGCCGCGATTTCGTCAACGTCTATTCGTCCGGCGCGCTCGTCCTGCAGGGCCGCGTCGACCTCCTCTACGATGTCGATGCCTATCGCGCCTTCCAGCTCGGCCTGTTCGACGGCGGTCTCCAGAACCACAATTATTCCTACCCGCCGGTCAGCCTCCTCTACACTTGGCTGTTCGCTTTGCTGCCCTATCCGGTCGCTTTGGTCGCCTGGCTGGGCTCGACCGGACTGCTGTTCGCCGCCGCGGCGCGGCCGCTGTTGCGCAATGCGGGCCTTCCCGCCTGGGTGGCGCTGCTCGCGCCGGCATCGATCGTCAATCTTTGGGCGGGCCATTATGGCTTCCTCGTTGGGGCGCTGTGGCTCTTCGCCTGGCGTCTCCTGCCGCGGCGTCCGGGCCTCAGCGGCGTGTTGATCGGGCTGATGGTCGTGAAGCCCCATCTCGCCTTGCTGGCGCCGATCGTCTTGCTGTGGCGGCGCGAGTGGGTGGCGCTTGCCGCCGCCGCGGCCACCTCGGTCGGCCTTGTCCTCCTCTCGGCGGCCCTCTTCGGCAGCCAATTGTGGCTGACCTATCTCACCGAGACGGCGATGCTCCAGGCGGCGATGGTCGACGATGTCGGCGCCTTCTTCCTGACCATGATGCCGACCGTGACGCCGGCCGTAGCGATTGTCGGCCTGCCGACGGCGGTGACGGCGGCGGTCCAGCTGGGGGTCGCCCTTCTCGCGGTGGCGATGCTGCTGAAGCATCTCCCGCGCGACAGCGAGCAGGCCGGGCTCGCCACCGCGACCGCCACCTTCCTCGTCCTTCCCTACGCCTTCGCCTACGACATGACGGTGGTCGGCCTGGCCGGCCTGCTTCTGTTCAGGCGATCGCTCGATCGCGACTCGCCGGCCTGGATCTTCGCCGCCGGCGCCGCGGCCTTCGCGCCGATGGCGGTGATGTACTGGAACGCATCCTCGCTGCCGGTCACGCCGCTGCTGATCGCCTTCCAATTGGCGGCGATGCTGGGCCTTGTCCGCTCCACCCGCCTGCGCGAGGCGCGCGGGCGAGAATGGCCGCTGGCCGGATGAGCGGCCCGATGTCCGCCGCTGGCGCAAATGCCGGTTCGGAGCGCGCCCTGCCGCGAACGGACTGGCACGGGCAGGTCGTCCGCTACTTCATCAGCGGCGGCGCGCTCGTCGCATTCTATTCGGCCATCTACTGGACCGGGGCCGCAATGCTGGGCATCCCGGCGCTCATTGCCAACACCATCGCCTTCATGGCGACGATGGTGACGGGCTGGGTCGTCCATTCGCGCTGGAGCTTTCGCGGCCATGGCCGCCGGGATCGGCCGCTGACCGCCTTCTCGCGTTTCCTGGCCATCAATCTTGCTGGCTATGCGCTGAACAGTTTCTGGGTCTGGCTGATCGTCGAACGGCTGCAGGGATCGGTGACCGCCTCGCTCGTGCCGATCGCCCTGGTGACGCCATGGCTGATGTTCTGGGCCAATCGCCGCTGGACCTTCGCCTGAGCCGACGCCTGTCGGATCGCCCGCTGGGCGGAAAGTCGCGCAATCACAAGCAATTCGGGCTCGATCCGGTTCGATCGATACCGGGTCGATCCGGGCCAAACGCTTACGGTCCGTTAACCCTGATCGCTTACCCCCGCTGGAGGTAGCAAAGACGGGGGCCACGGCCGAAATGCGCGACAATTGGGATTTCGGCACATCCGCCTCCCTCCCTCTGGGCCGGAGCGCCAGCGATGCGCTCGAGACCGAGCTCGCCGAGCGCGAGGCGCGCCGTCCGTCGCGCCGCCACGCGCCCCTTTTGCTCTACGGCGTGCTGTCCTTCTGCTTCGGCAGCCTGATGTATCTGTTCGGCGTCATTCTCGTCTTCCCGCGCTACCTGCTCGGCCTCAATGCCTGGCTGGAGCCGGTCAGCGAATGGATCGTCTGGTACAGCGGCATTCCGATCGTCGCGGGCACCGCCTTGGCGCTGGTCGATCTCCTCTTCTTCCTCGACCGCAAGCGGCCCGATCTGCCGGTGCGCTATCGGCCGCTTCGCGATCAGTCGGTCACCGTCGCATTGACCGCCTATAATGACGAGGACAGCATCGGCCCCGCGGTCGAGGATTTCCTCGCTCATCCGCTGGTTCGCCGCGTGATCGTCGTCAGCAACAACAGCCGCGACGCCACCTATGAGCGGGCCGAAGCCGCGGGCGCCCTCACCTTCAACGAGGAAGCGCCCGGCTATGGCCGCTGCGTCCATCGCTGCCTGACCGAGGCGGCCCGCTTCGACGACACCGACGCCGTCGTCCTGTGCGAGGGCGACCTCACCTTCCGCGCCTACGATATCGAGAAGCTGCTGGCCTACGCCCCGCACGTCGACATCGTGAACGGCACGCGGACGGTCGAGCCGCTGCGTCAATATTCGACGCAGCTCAGCACCTTCATGTATTACGGCAACATCTTCGTTGGTAAGCTGCTCGAGGCGAAGCATCTCGGGCGCAGCACCATCACCGACGTCGGAACCACCTACAAGCTCTGCCGCCGCGATGCGCTGATCGACCTGCTTCCGAAGCTGAACGCGGCAATCAACCTGGAATTCAACGCCCATTTCCTCGACACGGCGCTGCAGGAAGGCTTCCTGCTCGTCGAATGCCCGATCACCTTCCACCAGCGGGTCGGCGTCAGCAAGGGCGGCAACATCAACAATCTGCGCGGCTTCACCGTGGGCATGCGGATGATCTTCGGCATCCTCCGCAGCTGGAGGCGCGCGGCATGAGCGGCGGCTATCACGAATCCCGCCTCGAATTTGACGAACGTCGCGACACCGTCTGGAAGGCGCTGTGGCGCTATTATTTCCGCGCCCTCGTCCCGGAGGACGGGTGCGTGCTCGACCTCGGCTGCGGCTATGGCGAGTTCATCAACAATGTCGTCGCGCGCCACCGCATCGGGCTCGACATGTGGGAGGGCATGCCGGCCCATCTCGCTCCCGGCGTGGAGGCGCTCGTCGGCAGCGTCACCGACCTCGGCCGGATCGAGGATGGCAGCGTCGATTTCGCCTTCGCCAGCAACCTCTTCGAGCACGTCACCCAGGCCGACTTCGCGGCCGTCCTGGCGGCCTTGTCCGCCAAGCTCTCCGCGCGCGGCACGCTGAATATCCTGCAGCCCAATTACCGCTTCGCTTATCGCGAATATTTCGACGATTACACCCACATCTCGGTCTATTCGCACATCAGCATCGCCGATTTCCTGACCGCCAACGGCTATGAGGTGGTCGAGGTTCGCCCGCGCTTCCTTCCCCTGACCGTCAAGTCGCGGCTGCCCGTGTCGCCGTTTCTGATCGGCCTCTATCTGAAATCGCCGTTCAAGCCGATGGGCAAGCAGATGCTGATCCGCGCCCGCCCGCGCCGCTAGGAGCCCGATCGCCATGTTCCAGACCAGGATCGAAGCTCCGGTTCAGCACGCTCGGCGAGAGCGGAAGGTTGCGATCGCTGCCGTCGCCTTCGCGCTGCTGGTGCTCGCGATCAAGTCGCAGGCCTTTTTTGCCTCCGCGCTCAAGGCCATCCTCTATCCGTTCGGCATCGACTATGGCGAGGGCATCGTCTGGCAGCAGGCGCTGCAGATCGAGGCCGGAACCGCCTATGGCGACATTTCCGGCTTTCCGGCGATCGTCTTCCATTATCCGCCCGTCTACCACGCCTTCTGTATCGCCTTGGCCGAGGCCGGCGGCATCGACTATCTGATGGCGGGAAGGATCGTGTCCTTCTCCGCGACGCTGGTTGCGGGCCTTTTCGCCGGCCTCATCGTCCATCAGCTGGTGCGCAGCGACGCCCGACGGGACGTTGCCGCGGCCTGCGGCCTGATCGGCGGCCTGATGGCGATGAGCTTCGCGCCGGTCACCCATTGGGCGCCGCTCATGCGCGTCGACATGGTGGCGACCGCTTTCGCTCTGGCCGGACTGTGGTGCGCGATGCGCGCGCCGGCCAGGCCGCGGCTGATCCACGCCGCCGCCTTGTGCTTCGTGGCGGCCGTCTTCACCAAGCAGACGGCGGTCGCGGCCCCGGCGGCGACCTTCCTCGCCCTGCTCGTGCTGAAGCCGCGCATCGCCCTGGCGGGCATGGCGACCGCGCTCGCGGCCGGTCTCGGAACTCTTGGCGTTCTCGCCTGGCTGACCGACGGCGGCTTCGTCCGCCACATCCTGCTCTACAACATCAACCGCTTCGATCTTTCACGGCTGGACATGATCGTCACGCTCGGCGGGATGCATTTGCTCTATCTTGCGGCCGGCTGCATAGGTGCCGCGCTCTGGATCCGGAGCCGCCTGCCGCACTATCGCGGCCTACGCGGCCTGGCCGAGCTCAGGCGGCGGATTGCCGGGACGCAGGCGGACCTCGGCGCGGCCCTGGTCCTGGCTTATTTCGTCCTGACGACCCTGATGCTGGTCACGGTGGCCAAGGTCGGCTCGAACTACAATTACTTCATCGACTGGATGTTCGTGATCGCGATCCTCGCCGGCATCGGTTGCTGGCAGGCCGTCCGGTTCGCCCGCGACGCAGGCGACACGGCGCCCGTGCCGGCGCTCTCGGCCTTGCTGCTTCCCGTCCTGATCGGTGCCCAGGCCCTCTTTCTCTCCCCTCCCGATTATGCGGAGCGGCTCGATCCGGTTCGGGTGGCGGAGCTGGAACAGCTGAGCGGGATGGTCCGGACCGCCGACCGCCCGGTCATCTCCGACGATATGGTGGTGCTGCTGCGCGGCGGCCAGCCGGTGATGTGGGAATCGGCGATCTTCGCGGAACTCGCCAGCAAGGGCGTGTGGAATCCGGCGCCCTTCACCGACCGGATCCGCCGCGGCGAATTCGCCTTCTTCGTCACCGACGGCGGCCGCGGCGCGCCCTATTTCGAGGACCGCTACGGCCAGTTCATGGCCGGCGCCATCGACCAGGCCTATCCGGTGAAGCGGCAACTGGCCGGCTTCACCCTGCATCTCCCTGCCGGGCACGACCAGCCAGGAACCGCCGGCTCCAGCACCAGCCCGGCCCGGAGCGCACGCAGCGCCAACTGACCGGCGACAAGACCCGGCCAAATATCCGGCCGCCTTCAATCGATTGGTGAACGGCCCGACGAGTCCTGTCGATGAGCTGCGCCTGGCCCGCCCAACTGCCCCCAGCAAGGGAGGGCCGTGGGTTGGGTCGCGATTGGGCGGGCTCGATATCCCCGAAGACGCCACTGCAAAATCAGGCCAGTCCGGCCCGC
>CAMLOC010000271.1 GCA_946481465.1 uncultured Shinella sp.
CATAGACCGTGCCGATATTCTCGAAGAGCGCGGTCACTTCCCACATCACCCATTGCGACATGCCGTTGATGCGCATGGCAAGGCCGATGGCCACCGCGACGGCGCCCACCGAGACGTCGCCCGCCATCCAGAAATAGATGCCGATGGCCGCCGTGAAGAACATCGTGATGACGTTGTTGACGTCGATCGAGATGTTGAACAGCGTGATCAGCCGCATCTGCTTGTGCACGGTGACGAGGAACTCGTTCATGCCTTCGCGAGCATAGCTCTCCTCGCGCCCGGCATGCGAGAACAGCTTCACCGTCGCGATGTTGGTGTAGCTGTCGACGATCCGGCCGGTCATCATCGAGCGCGCGTCGGCCTGCTCGCGGGAGATCACCATGAGCTTCGGCACGAAGTAGCGCAGGATGGCGAGATAGACGACGAACCACACGAGCAGCGGCACGACGAGGCGCAGGTCCGCCGAGGCGATGACTGCGATCATCGAGACGAAGTAGCTCACCACGTAGATGAAGACGTCGATGATCTTCATCACCGTCTCGCGCACGGCAAGCGACGTCTGCATGACCTTGGTCGAGACGCGGCCGGCGAACTCGTTGGAGAAGAAGGTCATGCTCTGGCGGATGAGGTAGCGATGCATCTGCCAGCGGGCGATCATCGGGAAATTGCCCGCGAGCGCCTGGTGCATGGTCATCGTGTGCAGCGCGCCGAAGCCCGGAATGACGAGCAGCAGCAGCGCCGCCATCCAGACGAGCGTTCCCCCCTCACGGGCGAGGAACGTATTCGGGTCGCTGTTGGACAGCCAGTCGATGATGTTGCCGAGGAACTGGAACAGCACGACTTCCGCAATGCCGAGCACCATGGAGCACAGGCCGAGCAGCGCCAGCCAGGGCGCGGCCGGGCGCGTATAGTGCCAGAGGAAGGCGAAAAGGCCTTTCGGAGGCAGCGAGGGCGCCTCGGAAGGATAGGGATTCAAACGTCTTTCGAACCAGCCGAACATGGCTTTCTCCGTAATGGAAAGACGGAACCGGCGCGGACGACGCAAAGGGGGCGCGGTCTGGAACGGGGTTCCGGCAGGATTGCCGTGGGGCGACGGGAGCGTCACACGACGACGTAAAATGAAAAGGCGATTGGGAATCTGGTGGCGAGGTGCCTACGCGAGAAGAGGCGTAAATCCAGCCGGGAGGCGCGGTCGATACGTGGTATCCATGGTGATCCTCCCTTTTCTCGCGTTGAAGATGCGCCTTGGTAGCCCGAAACGGCGCAATTTGCCAGCCACTTCGTCGCGATTTCGCCTTTCCGGCCAATTCTGTTGCCTCGCCGCCACATCCGCGACGGGCGCCCGCCTTGCGTCTTTTCGCGCCTCCGCCCGCAAAACCGCATCGCGCTCCGGCCGGAATTGCTGTAGGCGAAGCCGCATGTCCGCGCTTCGCATCGCCCTCTACCAGCCCGATATTGCCGGCAATACCGGCACGATCCTGCGTTTTGCCGCCTGCCTCGGCCTTGCGGTCGACATCATCGAGCCGGCCGGCTTCGACCTGTCCGACCGCAGCCTGAAGCGGGCGGGCATGGACTACCTTGCCGCCGTGGCGCTGACGCGGCATGTCACCTGGGAGCGGTTCGAGGAGTGGCGAAGGGAAAGCGGCCGCCGCCTCGTGCTCGCCTCCACCAAGGCCGCCGAACGCTACACGGATTTCGCCTACCAGCCGACGGATATCCTGCTCTTCGGCCGCGAAAGCGCCGGCGTGCCGGACCATGTGCATGACAGGGCGGACGGCCGCGTGCTCATTCCGATGATCGAGGGGCAGCGCTCCATCAATGTCGCGCTTTCCGCCGCGATGATCTGCGGCGAGGCCCTGCGCCAGACGGGCTTTGCCTGACCGCACACGCTTCCGCGCCTTTTCGAATCGCAAAAGCACCCTGCCCCTAGCCATTGCCCGGCCACAGCCAGCGCAGGGCGAAGGCCGCCACGCCGAAGACCAGCACGACGGAACCGACGATGGCATAGGCGCCGTCATAACCCGAGGCGGCGATCAGCGGCTGCGAGACGAGGGGCGAGAGAAACTGGCCGGCAAAGATGCTGGACACCAGCAGGCCCGAAACGCGGCCGCGCCGGGCCGGCGGGGCGAGCAGCATCGCGGCAGCCGCGAAATTCGGCATGATCGTGCCCATGCAGACACCGGAGACGGCCATGGCCGCGAGCACGCCGGCATAGCTTTCCGCGGACGAGAGCAGCAGGAACGACAGGCCGGCCGAGACGAAGCCGAGGCCGAAGACCCCCATGATGCCGGCGAGGCGCCGGAAGGGCGCAAAGGCGAGCGCGCTCACCACGCCGACGAGCTGTCCCGCGCCGATCGCCGTGCCGGCAAGGCTCGGGGCGGAAAAGCCGAGCGATTCGAGATAAAACGGAAGCTGCGTCGGGATCATGTAGAAGGCGATCATGTTGACCGCGGCGGCGAGAAACAGCAGGGCGAGCAAGGCGGTGGCATGGCCGTCGAGCGCCCCTTCCCCCGTGGCAAGGCTTGCCGGTCGCGCCCGGCGCGGCTCCGGCAGGAAGGCGAGCGCCGCCGGCACCAGCAGGATCGCCACCGTGTAGATGAGGAACGGCCCGCGCCAGTGGACTTCCGCGAGGAAGCCGCCGCCGGTCAGGAAAAGCGTGCCGCCGACCCCGACGAAGGCCTGCTGCAGGCCCATGTAACGATCACGCGCCGGCCCTTGAAAGAAATCGCCGACCAGCGCCGTCGTCGCCGTCATGATGCCGCCGACCGCAAGGCCCAGCACGGCGCGCCCGACCAGGAGGCCGGGCAGCGTATCGAGGACGAGGCCGGAGGCGCCCGCAATGGCGAACAGCGCGAGCGAGACCGTCAGCAGCGGCTTGCGGCCGAAACGATCGACCAGGAAACCGGCCGCCGGGGAAAACAGCGCGATGAAGACCGCAGGCAGCGTCAGCACCAGCCGGCTGAGCAGCGCGACATTCTCCACATCGGCGAACCGCGCCGCGATGCCCGGCAGCGAGGCGGAGATCGTCGCGCCCGACATGATGGTGAGCGTGCTGACGAAGAGCAGCGTCGCATTGCGCCGGAACTCCGCCGGAGAGCGGGCGACTTCCGCTGTCGCATAGTGCTCCGGCTTCATGCCGCGACCTCGTCATAGCGGGTCGCGATGCGCGCCGCCTTCAACGCGTTCGCCCACCAGGTCAGGCGCTTCATCAGGACGGCAAGCTGGCCGGTGAGCTGGCCCGGGCGGAAGGGGTTGCCGACCGGGTCGAAATGCGTCCAGGCATGGGCAAGGCTGACCGTCTCGCGGATCGCCACCGCATGCAGCTCGGCAAAGACCAGCCGCAACTGCTCGACGGCGCGCAGGCCGCCGGAAACGCCGCCATAGGCGACGAAGGCGATCGGCTTGGCATGCCACGGCCGGAAGCAGCAATCGATGATCGCCTTCAGCGCGGCCGGATAGGCGTGGTTGTATTCCGGCGTGACGATCAGGAAGGCATCCGCCTGCGAGATCCGGCTCTCGACCAGCTCCGCCGAGGCCTCGTCGAGGCCGCCGGGCGTGAAGGTCAGCTCCATCGGGTCGATGCGCACGATGTTGAACTGGCCGAAGCCGGCGAGTTCCGGCTCCAGCCATGCCGCGATCGTGTCGGCAAAGCGCCCTTCGCGGCCGCTGCCATAGATGAGGGCGATCGTCAGTCTGTCAGTCATGCGTGGGCTCCGTCTTGGAAATGCGAGGAGCCGCTGGTATAAAACCTCAACTTAAGTTGAGGTCAACAGCCATGACGGAAAAATGTCCGAAGACCGGCATGCCCCGGGAACTCAGCGTCGGCGAGGTCGCCGAGCGCAGCGGCATCGCGGTCTCCACCCTGCATTTTTACGAGACGAAGGGGCTGATCCACAGCCAGCGCAACCGCGGCAACCGGCGGCGCTATCCGCGCAGCATCCTGCGCCGGGTGGCGGTGATCAAGGTGGCGCAGCGCACCGGCATTCCGCTTTCGGAGATTGCCGACGCCCTGTCGGTCCTGCCGCACGACCGGCCGGTGACGAGCCTCGACTGGCGCAAGCTTTCGGAGATCTGGCACCGCCAGCTCGACGAGCGCATCGCGAGGCTGACGAAGCTGCGCGACCAGCTCGACGGCTGCATCGGCTGCGGCTGCCTGTCGATGCAGGAATGCCCGCTGCGCAACCCGCTGGACGAACTGGCCGCGGAGGGGCCGGGCCCGAGACTGCTCGAGCCCTGACCTTCTTGACGGGATTGGCTCAGTCCAGCCGCGTGGCGAGCAGCTTGTCGACGCGGCGGCCGTCCATGTCGACGACCTCAAAGCGCCAGCCCTGCGTTTCCGTGACCTCGCCGGTCTTCGGCAGCTTCTGCAGCGATTCGATGACGAGGCCGGCGGCGGTCTGGTAGCTGCGGCGGCCCGGAAGCTGCAGGCCGAGGCGATCGGCCATCTCGTCGATCGGCATGGAGCCGGCGATCAGCCAGGAGCCGTCCTCGCGCTGCACGGCATAGTCGTCGTCGCCTTCCTCGATATCGGCGCGGAACACGCCGGCGATCGCCTCCAGCACGTCCGCGGGCGTGATGACGCCTTCGAAATGGCCATATTCGTCGTGCACCAGCATCATCGGCACTTCGGAGGTGCGCAGCTTGTCGAGCACGCGCATCGCATCCATCGTATCGGGCACGATCGGCGCGGGGCGGATGAAGCTGCGGATATCGAGCGGCTGGCCGGTGAGCACGGCCGAGAGCAGTTCGCGCTTCTGCACGATGCCGACGATCGTCTCCGGTCCGCCGTCGGCGACCGGCAGGCGGGAATGCTGGCTCTCGTTGAGGGTCTGGTGGATTTCTTCCACCGTGTCGCCGAGGTCGATCCAGTCGACGTCGTTGCGCGGCGTCATGAGGCCGCGCGCCTCGCGGTCGGAAAAGCGCATGACGCCGGCGATCATCAGCTTCTCGCCGCCCTCGATGACGCCGGCGGCTTCCGCCTCGGCGACGATCGTCTTGATCTCCTCGTCCGTGACGACGCTTTCGGCAACCTCGTGCTGGCCGAGCAGGCGGAAGATCAGCCGCGTCGAGGCGTCGAGGATCCAGACGGCCGGCGCGCCGACCTTGGAGAGCAGCGACATGGACGGCGCGACGAGCGCGGCGAAGCGCTCCGGGTTCTTCAGCGCGATCTGCTTGGGCACCAGTTCGCCGACCACCACCGACAGATAGGTGATGACGAAGATGACGATACCGTAGCCGAGCGGATCGGCCAGCCAGTCCGGCACACCTTCGGCATAGAGGATGTCACGCAGGCGCCCGCCGAGCGCGGCACCGGAAAAGGCACCGGCGAGAATGCCGATGAGGGTGATGCCGATCTGGACGGTGGAGAGGAACTTTCCGGGATTGTCCGCCAGCCGCAAGGCCGCGGCGGCGCCCCGCGAGCCCTGGGCGGCCATGGTTTTCAGGCGCGGCTTTCGCGCGGAGACGATGGAAAGTTCGGAAAGGGCAAAGACCCCGTTGAAGAGGATGAGGAAGACAGCAATCGCGAGTTCGAACAAGGACTGTGAGCCGTGCTTGAGAACCGCAACGGCGCCTTTCTGTTGATGACGATGGCCGCAAGATAAGGGTGGGGCGGGCCGCCGTCAATCGAACTTGCCGATCACGCTATCGTCAAGCCCGGCAAAAGGCGCTGGCGATGCGGCTTCAGTCCGCGCTCGGCAGCCGGCAACGAGGCCAGCCGGCCTGTAAAGCCGTGGACACGGTCGGCAATCGACCGCAGGTCGTCATCGTTGAGCGCTGTAGAGTTCCACTTCCAGCCGACTCCGTTCT
>CAMLOC010000272.1 GCA_946481465.1 uncultured Shinella sp.
ATCCGCACGACCCGAAGGCGGCCGTGCTCGACCTGCTGCGCAGGAACAGCAACGGCGATGCCGTGGCCGCCATGGACAAACGGAGCAATTCGCTGGTACTTTTTCCGGCATGATTGCCCGCGCCGACGTTCCCGCCTTCTTCGTCTACGGCGAGCCGAGCCGCGCGCTCGACGTCGGCTTCCTGCATGTCGAAACGGTGATGGAGCGCAAAAGCCTGCATTTCGGGCAGGTTGCGCCGCACAAGCATCCGCTGATGGGGCAGATCACCTACTGGTTCAAGGGCGAGGGGCGTTACCGGATCGAGGATCGGACTTGGAATTTTTCCGCACCGGCCATCAGTTTCTTGCCGAGCAACGTCGTGCACGGCTTCGATGTCGATGAACGGTCGGATGCCATCGTCGTCTCCATCTCGGATGACCAGTTGCGGGCGATGGCGCCGCAGGTGGACCTGGCGCTCGATGCGCCGGTGCTGCTTTGCGGCGCGGCGGATGCTCCCGGCTGGATGCGGATCGATGCGCTGCTCGCCATGGTGATGGAGGAGTATCGCGGCGGCGCGGGGGCGAGCGAGCGGGTGCTTGCCGGGCTGATCGGCGTCGTCCTCTCGCTGATGGCGCGGCTTGGCGGCGCCGGCGGCTTTGCGGCGGCCTCGCCGGCGGTCACGCTGGGGCTGGAGCTGCGTCGTGCCATCGACCGGCACTACCGGGAGGACTGGCCGGTCGGGCGCTATGTCGAGCGGCTGGCGACGACGCCGCACCTGCTCGACAAGGCGGCGCGCACGGTCTTCGGCCAGACCGTGAAGGACATGGTGCTGGAGCGGCGCCTGCTGGAGGCCAAGCGCCTGCTGCGCTTCACCATCCGCCCGGTGGAGGATATCGGCCGGGAGATCGGCTTCGAGGATCCCGCCTATTTCTCGCGCTTCTTCCGCAAGCGGGCCGGCCTCTCCCCCACGGAATGGCGCGCGCAGAACGCCGAAGCCTCCGGTGCCGGCTGAGGCGGCTTGTGCCAGATGTCGATCTGGCGCCTGCAAACCTCTTTCCCTCGCCGTGTCCGCCAGCTATCGTCATATCCATAGAAATACAGCGATGGAGCGTTGCATGGTCCGGTTGAATGAGATCCGCAAGAACGAGGTGGCCATCACTCCGTCCGAGGCCGCTGATGCGCACCTCGTCTTCATCGGCCGGATTTCCACCCCCTGGACCTCGCGCATGGAAACGCCGCGCCAGGGGCGTCCCGACGGGCCGGTCTGCACCATCGAGGTCTTCGAGCCCTGGGGGCAGGCGCTGAAGGGGGCGGAGCGGTTCGAGCGGCTGGAGGTGCTCTACTGGCTGCACCAGTCGCGCCGCGACCTCGTGCTGCAGAGCCCCGCCTCGAACGGCGAGGTGCACGGCACCTTCTCGCTGCGCTCGCCCGTCCGGCCAAACCCGATCGGCACGTCGATCGTCGTGCTGGAAAAGATCGAGGGCAATCGGCTCTTCGTGCGCGGGCTCGACTGCCTCGACGGCACGCCGCTGATCGACCTGAAGCCGGACCGCAGCCTGTTCAAGCCGATCGCACCGCCCCAGAAGGGCGATTTCGCGACCGAGCCGGTGCATATGTGCGAGAAGATCGACGATTAATCGTCGACGCCCACCATGACGTCCGATGCCTTGATCAGCGCATAGGCTTCATGACCGGCGGCAAGGCCGAGTTCGTTCACGGCATCGTTGGTGATGGCGGCGGTGATGATCGACCCGCCGATATCGATGCGGACATGGGCCGTCGTCGCGCCGAGGACGACTTCGACGATCTTGCCCTTGAGGCGGTTGCGTGCGCTGATCTTCATGCGGTTCCTCCTGTTGCTGGAAGGGAAGGTAGGAGGGTGGAGTGGGATTGGAAGCCTGACGGCGCTTCAATTCGTATTTGAATGAGCCATTCTTCTGTGGCAGTGTCCGCGTGCTTGGAGGAGGCCCGCATGATCGTCGATACGCACCTGCATCTCATCTATCGGGATCGGCTGTCCTATCCCTGGCTTGCCGGCGTGCCGTCGCTCGATGCCGATTTCACGCAGGAGACCTATGCGCGGGAAGCACGCCGCCTCGGCATCGTCGCGGCCCTGCATATGGAAGTAGACGTGGCGGAGGGCGATATCGCGCGCGAGACGGCCGTGGTCGAGGGGCTTGCGGGGGAAGCGGGCAGCCTGCTCGTCGGCGCTATCGCCGCCTGCCGGCCGGAATCGCCGGATTTTCCGGCCTATCTCGAGACGGTCCTTGCCAATCCCTTCGTGCGCGGCTTCCGCCGCGTGCTGCATGTCGTGCCGGACGATGTTTCCGAAGGCGCGCTCTTCCGCGAGAACATAAGGCGGCTGGCGGGCACCGGCCTCAATTTCGATCTCTGCGTCCTGCCGCACCAGATCGACAAGGCGATCGCGCTGGCGGACCTTGCGCCCGACGTCTCCTTCGTGCTCGACCATTGCGGCGTGCCCGACATCAAGGGCGGCGGCTTCGATGCCTGGAAGGGGCCGGTCGCGGAGATCGCACGCCGGCCGAACGTCACGGTGAAGCTCTCCGGCATTCCGGCCTATGGCGCGGAAGGCTGGACGCTGGAGGACCTCAAGCCCTATTTCGCCCATGTGGCGGAAAACTTCGGCTTCGAAAGAATGGTCTGGGGCAGCGACTGGCCCGTCTGCACGCTCGGTGGCGGGCTTTCCACCTGGATCGGCGCGACGCAGGCGCTGCTGTCAGGCGTCAGCCTGGAAGACAAGCGCCGCGTGCTCTCGGAAAATGCCGGGCGGCTCTGGAAGATCGCGCCGAAGGCGTGATCACCGCCAGCGCGCCGTGCGCTCGATCCATTCGCGCGTGCGTGCCTCCGGATCGGCGTTCAGCGTGATATCCGTCACCACGGCGGCGCTGTCGGCGCCGTTTTCGAAGACGGCCTGCAGGCGGTCCGGGTTGAGGCCGCCGATGGCGACGAGGGGAAGCGGCGCGATGCGCGTCTTCCAGTCCCGGAGGCGTTCGACGCCTTGCGGCGCCCATTTCATCTTCTTCAGGATCGTCGGCCAGACCGGGCCGAGCGCGATATAGTCGGGCTTCGCCGCAAGGGCGACGTCGAGCTCCGCACCATCATGGGTGGAAAGGCCGAGCTTCATTCCGGCCGCACGGATGGCGCCGACATCGGCGGTCGCCAGATCCTCCTGTCCCAGATGCACGTAGTTGCAACCCTCCTCGATGGCGATCCGCCAATAGTCGTTGACGATGAGCTGGCAGCCGTGTTCGGCACAGGTGGTTTTCGCCCGGCGGATCTCGGCGCGCAGCCGCTCCTCCGGCAGGTCCTTCATGCGCAGTTGCACCAGCTTCACGCCGACCGGCACGAGCCGGTCGATCCAGTCGGCGCTGTCGACGATGAGGTAGAAGGGATCGAGCGTCATGCGAAGACCGCCTTTCCGATGACGGGGGTGGAGGGGACGGCCATGTCGCGCGGCTCCAGCGGCACGGCGGCATGGGCGAGGCGGCCGGCATCGATGGCGAGCGCGAAGGCCTCGGCCATGGCCGCCGGATCGCCGGCGCCGGCGACGGCGGTGTTGAGCAGCACGGCATCATAGCCGAGTTCCATGACACCGGCGGCGTGCGAGGGGCGGCCGATGCCGGCATCGACGACCAACGGCACGTCGGGGAAATGCGCCCGGAAGGCGCGCAGCGCCATCGGGTTCACCGGCCCCATGGCCGAGCCGATCGGCGCGCACCAGGGCATCAGCACGCGGCAACCGGCCTCGAGCAGCTTTTCCGCGACGACGAGGTCGTCCGTCGTATAGGGGAAGACCTGGAAGCCTTCCCCCGTCAGGATGCGCGCCGCCTCGACAAGGCCGAAGACGTCGGGCTGCAGCGTGTCGTGATGGCCGATCACCTCCAGCTTGATCCAGTCCGTGCGGAAGACCTCGCGGGCCATCTTCGCCGTCAGCACGGCCTCCTGCACGCTGTGGCAGCCGGCGGTGTTGGGCAGGACATGCACACCGAGCGCATGGATCAGCTCGAAGAACGCGCCGCCCGTCTTGCCGCCGGCGGTTTCGCGGCGCAGCGACACGGTGACGATCTCCGCCTTCGCGCGGCGCACGGCCTCGGCGAGGATCGCGGGGGAGGGATAGCGGGCGGTGCCGAGCAGCAGGCGGGAGCGCACCTCCTTATCGTAGAGCCTCAGCATGTCAGCCTCCCTGCATCGGCGAGAGGATTTCGATGCGGTCGCGCGCGCCGAGCGTGAAGCGGGCGCGGTCCTCGCGGTGCACGAGTTCGCCGTTGACGGCCGTCGCCAGCCACTCGCCCTCGTAGTCGAGGGCGGAGAGGAGGTCGGCGAGCGTCGCCGCTGCGACCTCCTGTTCCTCGCCGTTGATGATGAAGGTCATGATGCCCTCCTTTCCGGGTGTGCCAGCTCCGCAAGGAGCCGCCGCGCGACCTCGCCCGCCATGGCGGGGGCGAGCAGGAAGCCGTGGCGATAGAGGCCGTTCACATGCAGTATGCCGTCGTGCTCGCTGACGCGCGGCAGGTTGTTGGGATAGGCGGGGCGAATGCCGGCGCCTGTTTCCGTAAGCCTTGCCTCACCGAAGGCGGGGTGCAGCGTATAGGCGGCGTTCAGCAGCTCCATGAGCGAGCGGGCGGTAATGCCGCCGTCATCGGCGCTTTCGATCATGGTCGCACCCACCATGAAGCGGCCTCGTCCGCGCGGCACGATGTAGATCGGGTGGCGCGGATGCAGCAGGCGGACGGGGCGGGAGAGGTTGATTTCCGGGGTTTCCACATAGAGCATCTCGCCGCGCACGCCCCTGAGATCCGGCAGGTTGCCGATCTGCGCGGCGCCGGTGCAGTCGACCACCCGGTCATAGCGAGCGGCATCCGGCGCGCCGTCCACGCCGAAGAGGAAGCGCATGCGCGCCTCCTCCAGCCCGGCGGTGAGGGCCGACAGCGCGCGCTGCGGGTCGAGATGGGCCTCCTGCCGGAAGAACAGCGCCCTGGGGAAGCGGCCGGCAAGATCCGGCTCTAGCGCGGCGATGGCCGCGGCATCCAGCCATTCCCAGCCGCTCGTGCGGCGGGCGAAGCGGTCGAGTTCCCCGGTATCGCGCCCGGCGGCGACGACCAGCGTTCCCCGGCGGCTGACATGGCCGGGCACGGCGGCCTCCCACCAGTCGGCGGCCGAGCGGCCGAGCGTGAGTACGGGCTCCTCCGCACTTTCGCGCTCACACCAGGGGGCCAGCATGCCGCCGGCAAAGCCGGAAGCGCCGAGGCCGACCTTTTCGGCCTGCTCGGTGACGGTGACGTCGAAACCGTGGCGATAGAGCTGCCAGGCGACCGTGAGGCCGGCGACGCCGGCTCCCTTGACGAGGACGCGCATGGTCATTCTCCCGCCGCGATGTCGGAGAGCGGCATGTAGAGGTCGCCGCCGTCGCGATACTTTGCGGCCATGGCCTCCAGCCCCTCCTTCTGCGCCTCGGCGCGGATGTCGTGCGAGATGCGCATGGAGCAGAATTTCGGGCCGCACATGGAGCAGAAATGCGCCACCTTGTGCGCCTCCTTCGGCAACGTCTCGTCGTGGAAGGCGCGGGCGGTCTCCGGGTCGAGCGAGAGGTTGAACTGGTCCTCCCAGCGGAATTCGAAGCGGGCGCGCGACAGTGCGTCGTCGCGGATCTTCGCCGCCGGATGGCCCTTGGCGAGATCGGCGGCGTGGGCGGCGATCTTGTAGGTGATGACGCCGACCTTCACGTCGTCGCGGTCCGGCAGGCCGAGATGCTCCTTCGGCGTGACGTAGCAGAGCATCGCCGTGCCGAACCAGCCGATCAT
>CAMLOC010000273.1 GCA_946481465.1 uncultured Shinella sp.
ATGTCGGCGGGCAGGCCGTCAGCTTCGCCGTCGGCGCGCTGCTGCCGCTCGCCCTCGTCGCCTGGCCGCCGCTGTTGCAGCGCACGGCGCTCATCCTGGCGATCGGCGCCATCATCGCCCGCTTCGGCACCCTCACCGGCGCCTATATCGTCTGGCTGTTCGAGCAGCCGGTCGGCCGCACGCCGGCCGTGCAAGCCATGCCGGCCGAGCCGGCCGCGGACGGGACGACGCCGGAGGGCGAGGCCGCGGCGAACATTCCCGAACCCGACGCCCCGGCGGATGCCGTGCCGGCCGAAGACGCGCTCCCCGCCCGCCGCATCACGCCGGCGCAGGCCCGCGCCTGGTTCGTGCGGCTGCGGCGCGCGCTGCGCTTCTTCGCCGTCGGCTGGATCGTGCTGGAATCCATGCGGGTCTACGGTTTCTCCCAGGGCTCCATGCTGCTCGTCATGTTCGCCTTCGATCTCGGCCTCTTCGCCATCGCGCTGGAGGCGGTGTGGTCGCGCCCGCGCCGCGCCGACCAGACGGACACCACCCGCAAGATCTGGTCCTGGCTGGCGACGGGGGCGATCATCCTGCTGCTCGTCGTGTGGACGGCGGGGCTGCATCTCCTGTTCTGGACCGGCCTGGTGGCGTTCCTGCTGCCCTCGCTCCTGCGGCTGACGACGGCGATCGTCGCCCGCCTGCATGGCGGCGACGAGGTGGAGCGCCCGACCGGCATGTATTTCGTCATCGGCGAGCGCGGCGCGCGCGGCGTCGTCATCATCCTGTGCGCCTGGCTGGTGGCGGCCGCCGCCGGCGTCGACGCCGCCGGCATGATGGGCGCCGGCGAAACGCTGATCAGCCGCGTCGCCCATGCCGCCACCCAGGCGATCGCCGTGCTGCTGGTCGCCGATATCGCCTGGCAGTTCCTGAAGGCGGAGATCGCCGTGCGCATGGCCGACGACCCGCTCGCCCGCCGCGTCACCGACGAGGAGCGCAGCCGCAATGCCCGCATCCGCACGCTGCTGCCGATCCTGCGCAACATCCTCGCCGTGACGCTCGCCGCCGTCGCCGTCATGATGGTGCTGACCAGCCTCGGCGTCGATATCGGCCCGCTGATCGCCGGCGCGGGCGTGGCCGGCGTCGCCATCGGCTTCGGCGCGCAGACCATCGTCAAGGACCTCATCTCGGGCATCTTCTACCTGTGGGACGACGCCTTCCGCATCGGCGAATATATCGAGACCGGCAAGTACAAGGGCGTGGTCGAGAGCTTTTCGCTGCGCTCGGTCAAGCTGCGCCACCACCGCGGCCCGCTGACCACCGTCCCCTTCGGCGAACTCGGCGCCGTGCAGAACATGAGCCGCGACTGGTCGGTCATCAAGTTCAACCTCTCCGTCACCTACGACACCGATCTGGAAAAGCTGCGCAAGGTCATCAAGCGCATCGGCGCGGAAATCGCCGAGAAGCCGGAATACAAGGACATCCTGCTCGAACCGCTCAAGATGAAGGGCGTCTCCGATTTCGGCGAATATGCCATCGTCGTGCGTGCCGGCTTCACCACCAAGCCGGGCGAGCAGTTCATGATCCGCCGCGAGATCATGAACCGCATCAAGCTCGACTTCAAGGAGAACGGCATCCGCTTCGCCTCCCCCACCGTGCAGGTCGGCGGCCATGGCGGCGAGGGAGAGGCGGAGGCGGCCGCGATCGAGGCGCACCGCCGGCACCGCGAAGCACTCGCCGCGGCGGGCGACCCCGGTGCCTGAACGCAAAGGCGGAGCGCGAGACCGGCGATGCAACCTGGACCGTCTTCTTTAGCAGGACGGCATAGAGTCCGTTAACTTCTATGGTGGAAGATTTCCCGCTGGAGGCGAACGACCCCGGGGGAACGACGAATGAGCGGACGAACGCGCGCAAACGCTGCGGCACAGCGCCTTTCCGGCAGGGGGCCGGCGCGCCTCCTCCTGGCGGCCCTCCTCGCTCTTTCGAGCCCCGCTTTCGCCGAACAGCCTTCCGGGGAGCCGGTCCGGTTGCAGATCATCGGCGGCCTTGCCGGCGTCACGCAGTTCACCCGGATCGAGCAGCCGTTCTGGCAGTCGGAGATCGGCACCCTCTCGCATGGCCGGATCAGCGCGACGATCCGGCCGCTGGATGCGGGCGGACTGCGCGCCCAGGAAATGCTCCAGCTCCTGCGGCTCGGCGTCGTTTCCTTCGGCACCGTGCTCCTGAGCGCCGCCGCCGGGGACGAGCCGGAGCTGAGCGCGATCGACCTGCCGACGCTGAACCCGGACGTGGCGACGCTGCGCCGGACGGTCGGCGCCTACCGGCCCCATCTGGAGGCGGTGCTGGACCAGCGCTACGATATCCGCCTCCTCGGCATCTACGCCTATCCCGCGCAGGTGCTGTTCTGCGACACGCCGTTCACCGGGCTCGACGACCTTTCCGGCCGGCGGATCAGGACCTCGTCCGTCGCCCAGTCGGAACTGGTGGCGGCGCTGGGCGCCGTGCCGGTGACCATACCCTTCGCCGACATCGTGCCGAGCCTTCGCGACGACGTGGTCGATTGCGCGATCACCGGCACGCTGAGCGGCTACGAGATCGGCCTGCCGGGCGTCACCTCCCATGTGCATGCCATGGCGCTCAGCTGGGGCGTGTCGATCTTCGGCGTCAATCGTCCCTATTGGGACACCCTGCCCGCCGATGCCCGCGACACGATCCGCAAGGGCGTGGCACAGCTCGAGCAGCGCATCTGGGCGCAGACCGAGGCGGACACGCAGCGCGGCCTTGCCTGCAATGCCGGCGCGCCGGACTGCTCCGGCGAGGTCCAGGCGTCCATGACCGTCGTGCCCACCTCGCCGGAAGACGCGGCGCGCCGCCGGCGCCTGCTGCTCGACGTCGTGCTGCCGCGCTGGTTCAAGCGGTGCGGCCGGGACTGCGAGGAGACCTGGAACACCTATCTCAAACCCCTCTTTGCGGCAGAGCCCCAAACCCCATGATGAACCCGAACGGCCGGGGCTGGCTTCCGGTGATGAAACGTCTCAAGCTCGTGATCGGCGCCGGTACGGCGGCCATCCTGTCGATCATCGCGCTCGGCACCCTCCATGTCGTCGAGAAGACGGAACGGGCCGCGTGGCAGGCGGCAAGGCAATCGCTGGAAGGGTCCGCCAAGGCGGTGGAGAATGCGCTGGAGCGCCAACTGCTCCAGGTCGACGGCGCGCTGGCGAGCCTGCCGGCGCTGTTCAAGGCGGCGAAGGTCGCCCCCGGCCAGGCGGGGCCTGCCGCGCAGCTTCTGGGCGGCCTCAGCTTCCAGACCATGGCCTTCCGCAACCTCATGCTGATCGCGCCGGACGGCAGCGTCGTCGCCTCGGGGCAATCGAGGGCGGCGCGCCATCCGCTGCCGGCGGACGTCGCGCTGGTCGGCCGCAACCCGACGACCCTGATCGGCCCGATCCGCAATGCCGCCACGGGCGACTGGTCGCTCTACGTCGCCCGGCCGATCCCCGGCTGGATCGGCATCGTCCCGGTCGCCGAGGTTCCCCTGCCCACCCTGATGAAACTGCTGTCGGAGACCAACCTGACGCAGGGCACGCGGATCTTCCTGGAGCGGCCCGACGGCAAGGTGCTGGCCTCGCAGCCGCATGACGAACTGCTCATCGGCAAGCCGCGCGCGGCCGGCCGGCTGGCGGCGGCCAACGGCGTCGCCTTCCCGGCCACCGAGACCGGCGCGGACGAAGGGATGCTGACGGTCGCGCGGCAATCGCTGTACGGCGACCTCAGGATCGTGCTCACCGCGCGCAACGCGGTCCTGCTCGCCGACTGGCGCAGCGCCCGCGACCGCATCGTCCTCGGCGCCGGGATCGTCGCGCTGTTCGTGCTGGCCTTCGCCGCGGCGATCCTCGTCGCCATCCGCCAGCGCGAGAAGGCCGGCGCGGAGCGCGACCGCGCCGCCGCCGTGCTCGACAACGCCATCGCGGCCATGTCCGACGGCTTCGTGATGTGGGACGAGAACGACCGGCTGGTGACCTGCAACCAGCGCTACCGCGACCTCTATGCCCTCAGCGCCCCCTTCATCCATGCCGGCGCGCGCTTCGAGGATATCGTGCGCCACGGCGCCGAGCGGGGCCAGTATCCGCAGCTTGCCGGCGATATCGACGCCTTCATCGAGGATCTGCTCGTCTGGCGCCGGCAGGACAGCGGGACGATCGAGCGCATGCTGCCGAACGGCGTGTGGGTGCTGGTGAGCGAGCGGCGGACGGCCGACGGCGGGCGGGTCGGCATCCGCACCGACATCACCGCGCTGAAGACCGCCCATGCGGAACTGGCCGCCGCCAATGCCCGCGCCAATGCCGCGGCGAAGGAGGCCCGGCGGCAGAACGCGGCCCTGACCCGGCAGGAGAGCCGCATCCGCTTCCTCGCCCATCACGACGACCTGACCGGCCTCATGAACCGCCTCGCCTTCCGCACGCAGATCGCCGACGTCCTGGAGCGGGCCGGGGCAGAGGGCGGGCAGGTCGCCCTGCTGTTCCTCGATCTCGACCGCTTCAAGGACATCAACGACACGCTCGGCCACCCGGTCGGCGACCGGTTGCTGCGCGAGGTCGCCGGGCGCCTGTCGGCCTCGGTGCGCCAGGCCGACAGCGTCGCGCGCCTCGGCGGCGACGAATTCGCGATCCTGTGCATGGGCGACGACCAGCCGCAGGCCGCCGAAGCGCTCAGCGCCCGGATCGTCGACGTCCTCGGCCAGCCGTTCTCCATCGAGGGCCGGACGATCTCCATATCGACCAGCATCGGCATCGCCATTTCCGACGGCGCGGGCGATGCCGACACGCTGCTGAAGCAGGCCGACGTGGCGCTCTACCAGTCCAAGTCGCGCGGGCGCGGCGTCTTCTGTTTCTTCACGCAGGAGATGGACGCGCAGCTGCACGGCCGCATCGCGCTGGAGGCGGACCTGCGCCGGGCGATCGCCGAGGAGCAGTTCGAACTCGCCTACCAGCCGATCTACCACCTCGCCTCGCGCACGCTCTCCGGCTTCGAAGCGCTCCTGCGCTGGCATCACCCGGAACGCGGGCCCGTCCCGCCGGGGGATTTCATCCCGCTGGCGGAGGAGACAAGGCTGATCGTCGAGATCGGCGCCTGGGCCCTGCGCCGGGCCTGCCGGGATGCCGCGCAGCTGCCGGGATCGCCGCGCATCGCCGTCAACCTGTCGCCGGTGCAATTGGCCTTCGGCGACATGGTCGCGATCGTCAAGGACGTGCTCGCCGAGACCGGCCTCGACCCCGCGCGGCTCGAACTGGAGATCACCGAGACGGCGCTGTTCGACGACGACAACCGCACCCTTGCCGCGCTAAAGGGCCTGAAGGCCCTCGGCGTGCGCATCGTGCTCGACGATTTCGGCACGGGCTATTCGAGCCTCAGCCACCTGCGGCTCGCCCCGCTGGACAAGGTGAAGATCGACCGCTCCTTCGTCAACGACATCACGGTGCGCCCCGACAGCGCCGCCATCGTCTCGGCCATCGCGGCGCTCGCGGCCGAACTCGGCATGACGACCACAGCCGAGGGCATCGAGACCCCGGCCCAGCTCGAAGCCATCGGCAAGGCCGGCTGCACGGAAGCGCAGGGCTACCTGCTCGGCAGGCCCCAGCCGCTCCTGAAGGCCCTCGCCACCACCCTCGTCCACGAGGAGATCGGCGCGATCGCGGGAGGCCGCCTCGTCGGGTGACGGCGGAACGGGGCGTCGAAGCCCCCTCCCCACAAGGGCAGGGCACTCGCATATGGAAACCCCCTCTGCCTGCCGGCATCTCCCCCACAAGGGGGGAGAAA
>CAMLOC010000274.1 GCA_946481465.1 uncultured Shinella sp.
ATGAGGATATCGGCCGTGCGGAAACGGTAGCCGGGCGTGATGAAGATGCCCGTCGCGCCGGACCACGGCTTGATCGTGCCGTCCTCGTCGGCGGCGCTTTCGAGGAGGCGCAGCGAGGTGGTGCCGACGGAAACGATGCGCCCGCCCCTCGCCCGCACGGTGTTGAGCGCGGCGGCGGTCTCCGCCGAGACGTAGCCAATCTCCTCGTGCATGACGTGATCGGTCGTGTCGTCGGCCTTCACCGGCAGGAACGTGCCGGCGCCGACATGCAGCGTCACGAAATGCCGCTCGACGCCGAGCGCGTCGAGCTTTTCAAAAAGCGCGTCGGTGAAATGTAGGCCGGCCGTCGGCGCCGCGACGGCGCCCTCCTCGCGGGCATAGATCGTCTGGTAGTCGCGGCGGTCCGCCTCGTCGTCCTCACGCTTGGAGGCGATGTAGGGCGGCAGCGGGATATGGCCGACGCTGGCGATGGCACGGTCGAGATCGGGGCCGGAAGCGTCGAAATGCAGGGTGACCTCGCCGCCCTCGCCTTTCTGCTCGACGGTCGCCGAAAGCGCTTCCGCCGCGCCGAAGGTGATGCGGTCACCCAGCTTGATGCGCTTGCCGGGCCGGGCAAAAGCCTTCCAGCGGTCGCCGGCGATGCGCATGTGCAGCGTCGCGGAAACCTTCTGGCCGCCCGCGCCCTCGCGGTGTCGGATGCCCTCGAGCTGGGCCGGAATGACGCGCGTGTCGTTGAAGACCAGCGCGTCGCCGGGGCGCAGCAGCGACGGCAGGTCGCCGACGGTGCGGTCCTCGTAGGGTGCGTCCCTGCCCGGCTGAACGACGAGCAGCCTTGCCGCCTCACGCGGCGTTACCGGGCGCAGCGCGATGTTTTCTTCCGGCAGATCGAAATCGAAGAGGTCGACGCGCATGGACGGGCTCAGGTGAAGCGGATCATGAGCGCGCCGCCGACGAGCAGCACGGCGCCGGCAATGCGGCCGACGGAGATTTCGCGCACGGCCATGCCGAGGAAGCCGATGCGATCGAGCAGGATGCCGGCAAGAAGCTGCCCGGAGACGGCGAAGGCCATGACGGCGGCAGCGCCGATGCGCGGCGTCAGGTAGATGGCGGTCGTCACATAGACCGTGCCGAGCGCGCCGCCGGCAAAATAGACCCAGGCATCCGGGCCGCGCCAGTCGGGCGCCCTGCCCTCGAAGGCGGCGGTGGCGAAGACCACGAGGGCGAGGATCAGCGCGCCGGCGAAGAAGGAGACGCAGGCGGCCGCGACCGGCATGGCGAGCCCCCGGCCGAGCAGCGCATTGATGGGGGCCTGGATGGCGATGCACGCGCCCGCCGCAATGCCGAGCAGCGCCCAGAGGAAAGCAGCCATATGACGTCGTCTCTTGAAAAGCGCTCAAAGAAAAACCGCGCCCGCCGGGGCGAGCGCGGTCGAAAACGAAGGTTCTCTATCAGGCGGCCGCGTCGGCGGCAACCTTCATCGAGACGATGGTGTCGGGATCGCGCACCGGCTCGCCGCGCTTGATCTTGTCGATGTTCTCCATGCCTTCGACGACCTGGCCCCAGACCGAATACTGCTTGTTGAGCCAGGGGGCATCGGTGAAGCAGATGAAGAACTGCGAGTTGGCCGAGTTCGGCATCTGGCTGCGGGCCATGGAGCAGGTGCCGCGCACATGGCTCATGTTGGAGAACTCGGCCTTCAGGTCCGGCTTTTCCGAACCGCCCATGCCGGCGCGGGCCGGGTTGAAGTCCTTGCCGCCGGTCTTGCCGTACTGCACGTCGCCGGTCTGGGCCATGAAGCCCTCGATGACGCGGTGGAAGACGACGCCGTCATAGGCGCCTTCGCGCGTCAGTTCCTTGATGCGCGCTACGTGCCCGGGCGCAAGATCCGGAAGCAGCTGGATGACCACCTTGCCCTTCGTGGTCTCCATGATGATGGTGTTTTCCGGATCCTTGATCTCGGCCATGGTCTTTCTCCTTCAAAGGCAGTTGCGCGAAAAGGTGTGTCGCCGTTCTGCGATTACAACGGGCGGCACACCGAAAAGTGAATTACTTGCCGACGGTGACCTTGATCATCCGGTCGGGATCGGTGACCGCGCCGTTATTGGCCTCGTCGCCGCGCTTGATCTTGTCGACGTTCTCCATGCCGGAGACGACCTTGCCGACGACCGTGTACTGGCCGTTCAGGAAGTCGCCCGGGGCGAACATGATGAAGAACTGCGAATTGGCCGAGTTCGGATCCTGCGACCGGGCCATGCCGACCGTGCCGCGTTCGAAGGGCACGTTGGAGAATTCCTGCGGCAGGTCCGGCTGGCTGGAGCCGCCCGTGCCGGCCGCGTCCGGCTGGAAGCCGTCTTCCATGTCGCCGTACTGCACGTCGCCGGTCTGCGCCATGAAGCCCTCGATGACACGGTGGAAGGCGACATTGTCATATTCGCCGGCGGCGGCCAGCGCCTTGATGCGCTCGACATGCTTGGGCGCCACCTGGTCGTTCAGTTCGACGACGACGGGGCCGTCCTTTAGCTGGATCGTGATGAATTCGGCCGCCTGGGCAACGACGGCGCTCGTCGTGGCGGCAAGGAACAGGGCTCCTGCAAAGGCGAAACGGAGGATGTTCATGATAGCTCCCTAAGGGGGTTCAGGATGATGGGCTCAGCCCGTCTTGCGGGCTTTCAGCGCCGTGAAGACGGGCGCCGGGACGAAGGCACTGACATCGCCGCCCATGGCCGCGATCTGGCGGACCAATGTGGCGGTAATGGGCCGCGAGGCGACGCCCGCCGGCAGGAAGACGGTCTGCACGTCGCTCGCCATCTGGCGGTTCATGCCGGCCATCTGCATTTCATAATCGAGATCCGTGCCGTCGCGCAGGCCGCGGATGAGCAGGCGCGCGCCGTGCTCGCGCGCGGCATCGACGACGAGATTGGAGAAGGAGACGACGCTGACATCCCCTGCCCGCGCCGGCAATGCCCCGGCGATCGACTTGCGGATGAGGTCCGCGCGCTCCTCGAAGGAGAAGAGCGGCGTCTTGCCGGGATGGATGCCGATCGCCACGATGACCTTCGGCGCCACGTTCAGCGCCTGCACCAGCACGTCGATATGGCCGTTGGTGATCGGATCGAAAGAGCCAGGATAGAAGGCGACTGTCATCGGCAGGGTCCCGTTTGCCGCCTTTTGTCACGGACGGCCCCTTTCCGCAAGGGCGCGGCCTGTCGCAACCCGCACTGTCCCCTGTCAAGTCCATGAACGCCGCATGAACGGGCCGTTCAAGACCATTTCAGGCGCGGCATGTCTAAATGGCAGCATCAAAGCCGGGAACAAAAGACGCGTCCGCGCATTCCCCCGGTCGAATACAGTGAAACAAGTAATGCGTTTCCTCTGGCTTGAAGGAACACGAAAATGGCTCTGGCTCTACTCTGCATGACGATGTTCATCGCCCTTACCGCTGCAACGATCCATGCGTTGCGCGAAGAGGACCGCCCCGCCGCGCCGAAGATCGCCGGACGCGGCAAGTGGCTGCACTGAGCGGAGATGGCACCATGGCCGCGCTCACCATCGTCTTCACGCTCTTCATCAGCGTCGTCTTCACCTTCGACTTCGCGCGCACGATCCTGGACCTGAAACGGGATCGTGCCGCCCTGAAGGCGGCAAGGCTGAAAACCCAAGCAGGCGGCTTCGGCGTCTGAGAACGCCTCCCTGCGGCAAGCGCCCTCCGCGCATGGCTGCCGCAGCACGTATGCCGCCGTCAGAGCGGGTAGCCTTTCCTCCGGGCTGCCCGCACAAATGAAAAGCCGGACGGTCGTTCCCTGCCCGTCCGGCTTTTTCGTTTTCAAAGGAAGAGGTCTTATTCCTCGGCGGGAGGCGTTCCCTCGCCGGCGTCGACATCGCCTTCCATGGCGATCCCGTCCGTCTCGTCATCGTCGCCTTCCGGCTCGCTGATGCGCTCGACCGAGACGACCTTCTCGTCCTTTGCCGTGGAGAAGATGGTGACGCCCTTCGTGGCGCGGCTCGCGATGCGGATGCCGTCGACCGGCACGCGGATCAGCTGGCCGCCGTCGGAGACGAGCATGAGCTGGTCCTTCTCCTCGACCGGGAAGGCGGCGACGAGTTCGCCGATCTCGCTGGTCTTCGAGGTATCGGTGGCGCGGATGCCCTTGCCGCCGCGGCCCGAGGTGCGGAAGTCGTAAGAGGACGACCGCTTGCCAAAGCCCTTCTGCGAGACGGTGAGGACGAACTGTTCGCGCGCCCTCAGCTCCTGGTAGCGCTCGTCCGTGAGATCGCCGACTTCGCCGACCTCCTCGCCGACCAGCGCGATATCCTCCTCGTCGACACCGCTGGCGCGGCGTTCGGCGGCGGAACGCTTCAGATAGGCGGCGCGCTCCCACGGCTCGGCCGCGACATGGCTGACGATCGTCATCGAGATGATGCGGTCGCCGCTGCCCAGCGAGATGCCGCGCACGCCGACCGAGTTGCGGCCGGCAAAGACGCGCACGTCGTCGACCGGGAAGCGGATGCACTGGCCGAGCGCCGTCGTCAGCAGCACGTCGTCATGCTCCGTGCAGGTCTCGACATTGAGGATCTCGTCGCCCTCTTCCTCGAGCTTCATCGCGATCTTGCCGTTGCGGTTGACCTGGACGAAGTCGGACAGCTTGTTGCGGCGCACCGTGCCGCGGGTGGTCGAGAACATGACGTCGAGGTTTTCCCACGTCGTCTCGTCCTCGGGCAGCGGCATGATGGTGGTGATGCGCTCGCCGGGTTCCAGCGGCAGCATGTTGATCAGCGCCTTGCCCTTGGACTGCGGCGTGCCGATCGGCAGGCGCCAGACCTTTTCCTTGTAGACGATGCCGCGCGAAGAGAAGAACAGGACGGGCGTATGCGTATTGGTGACGAAGAGGCGGGTCGCGAAATCCTCGTCCTTCATCGCCATGCCCGAACGGCCCTTGCCGCCGCGGCGCTGCGCGCGGTAGGTGGCGAGCGGCACGCGCTTGACATAGCCGGCATGCGACACGGTGACGACCATGTCCTCGCGGGCGATCAAGTCCTCGTCGTCCATGTCGGGACCGCCCTCGGCGATCTCGGTACGGCGCGGCGTGCCGAACTCGTCGCGCACGGCGATGAGTTCTTCCTTGACGATGTTCATCATGCGCAGGCGCGAGGACAGGATATCGAGATAGTCCTTGATCTCCTCGCCGATCTTGTTGAGTTCCTCGTCGATCTCGTCACGGCCGAGGGCCGTGAGGCGGGCGAGGCGCAGTTCGAGGATCGCGCGGGCCTGCTCTTCGGAAAGATTGTAGGTCAGGTCCTCGTTGATGCGGTGGCGCGGGTCGTCGATGAGGCGGATCAGCGCATCGACGTCCTTGGCCGGCCAGCGGCGCTCCATCAACTGCTCGCGCGCCGTCTGCGGATCGGGCGCGCGGCGGATGAGGTTGATCACCTCGTCGATGTTCGCAACGGCGATGGCGAGACCCACCAAGACATGGGCGCGGTCGCGCGCCTTGCGCAGGAGATACTTCGTGCGGCGGCTGACGACCTCCTCGCGGAAGGCGACGAAGGCGCGCAGCATGTCGAGCAGCGTCATCTGCTCCGGCTTGCCGCCGTTCAGCGCCACCATGTTGCAGCCGAAGGAGGTCTGCAGCGGCGTGTAGCGGTAAAGCTGGTTGAGGATGACCTCGGCATTGGCGTCGCGCTTCAACTCGATGACGACGCGGTAGCCCTCGCGGTCGGACTCGTCGCGCAGGTCCGAGATGCCCTCGATGCGCTTCTCGCGCACCAGTTCGGCCATCTTCTCGATCATCG
>CAMLOC010000275.1 GCA_946481465.1 uncultured Shinella sp.
GCATCGACGATCGGGACTATAGCGCCAGGCTGGCGCAGGCGCTGGCCAATGTCGAGGCGGCAAAGGCGCGCCTTGCCAATGTCGATGCCGAGGTGGACCTGCAGCACGCCCTCATCCGCCAGGCCGAGGCCCAGAAGCGGGCCGCCGAGGCGGAGGTGATCCTGGCCGGCAAGGCCGTCGACCGCCACCGCACCCTCAGCCGCAGCAACGCCGTCAGCCAGGCCAAGCTCGACGAGAGCGAGGCGGCGCGCTCGCGGGCCGAGGCGGGCGTTTCCGCCGCGTCCGCCACGCTGGAGGCGCAGGTGCAGCGCATCGCGGTGCTGGCCGCCCAGCGCGACGCGGCGGCCGCCGCGCTGGCGCAGGCCGAGGCCGCCTGCGACCTCGCCGAGATCGACCTTGCTGAAACGCAGGTGCGCGCACCCGTGCGCGGCGTCGTCGGCAACCGCCAGGCGCGCGTCGGCCGGCTCGTCGCGCCGGGCACGCCCCTCCTGGATATCGTCCCGCTCGACGGCGTCTGGATCGTCGCGAATTTCAAGGAGACGCAGCTTGCGCGCATCAAGCTCGGCCAGGCCGTCCGCATCACCGTCGACAGCTATCCGGACACGGCCTTCGAGGGGGTCGTTGACAGTTTCGCGCCGGGCAGCGGCTCCTCCTTCAGCCTGCTGCCGGCCGACAATGCGACGGGCAATTTCGTGCGCGTCGTCCAGCGCGTTCCGGTGAAGATCCGGCTGGCCGGCAATCCGCTGCCCGGCCGCCTGGTGCCGGGCTTGTCGGCGCGGGTCGAGATCGACGGGGAGAGCGGGACATGACGATGGCGGACACCCTCGCGCCGCCGGCCCGCCCCGCGGCGGCCCTCGGCTTCCTCGTCCTTACGGGCATCGTGCTCGCCGCGCTCACCGAGGCGATAGCCGGCACGTTCCTGTCGCTCGGCCGCGGCGACATCATCGGCGATATCCATGCGACGCCGGACGAGTTCGCCCTGCTGGATGTCGGCTATACCGGCGCCAAGCTTACGGGTTTCCTGCTCGCCTCCTGGATGACGAGCCGGTTCGATGCGCGCGGCGTGCTCGTCGGCTCGACCTTCGCCATGGGCCTTGCCTGCGCCGTGGCTGCCCTCACGACCCGGCTCGACCTCCTGGTGGCGCTGCGGGTGGTGCAGGGGCTTTCCGGTGGCGTCCTGCTTGTCGCCGGGCAGGTCATCGTCTTCCTCGCCTTTCTCCGCTCCCGGCAGCCGGTGCTGCAGACCCTGTTCGCGCTGGGGGCCGTCGTCGCCCCCGCGACGCTCGCGCCGGCACTCCAGGGATGGCTGCTCGACAGCCAGTCCTGGACATGGATCTTCTACAGCGTCGTTCCCCTTGCGCTTTCGGCTTGCGGCCTTCTCCTCACGGGCGATTGCCCGGCGCCCGCCCGCGGTGGGATGCGCCGGTTCGACTGGATCGGCTTTCCGCTGGTCTCGATCGCGTTCTTCTGCCTTGCCTATGTTCTCAGCCAGGGCAGCCGGTGGGACTGGTTCGAGGCGCCGCGCATCCTGTGGCTGACGGTGATCGGCCTTGCCGCCCTGCTCGCCTTTCTCGGCCATCAGGTGGCGGAGCGGAAGGGCGGCCTGCTCGATTTCTCGCTGTTCCGGTCGAGCGATTTCGCCTTCGCCTTCATCGTCAGCTTCGTCGCCGGGGCGGCCCTGTTCGGCAGCGCCTTCCTCATTCCGGCCTTCGCCGTGTCGGCGCTCGCCTTCACGCCCACCGATGCCGGGCTTCTTCTCCTGCCGAGCGGCGCGCTGTTCGCCGCCGCGCTGTTCGTCGCCGCCTACCTCATGCAGGCCCGGGGCCTCGCCCCCTTCGCGACGGTGCCCTTCGGCATCCTGATGATCATGGCGGCCATGTGGATGCTGTCCGGCTCGAACGGCGAAAGCGGCGCCGCGGACATGATGCCGGCGGTGCTCCTGCGCGGCCTTGGCCTCGGCTTCTTGTTCCTGTCGATCACGCTGATCGCGTTCGGCGGGCTCGGCGCCCGCAATCTCGCGGCCGGCATCGGCCTCTTCAACGCCGGCCGCCAGCTCGGCGGCCTGATGGGCGTCGCCGCGCTCCAGACGATGATCGACCGGGATATCGCCGGCAATGCCGCGGTGCTGGTGTCCGACGTGACGCGGAGCGCGCCGGCGGTGATCGAGCGCCTGGCGACCGTGACCGCCGCCCTCGAGGCGAAGGGAATGGGAGCGGCGGCGGCCGGACGGGCCGCGGTGGCGCTGATGGCCCGGACGGTGTCGGGCCAGTCGGCCGTCATCGCCTTCGACACGGCCTTCAACGCCGTCGCGCTGCTCTTCCTCTTCGCCGCGCCCGTTCTGGTCGCCCTCAAGGTGCTCCTGTCGCGGCTTGCCAAGGCCGGCTGACGGCCGGCCTCAGCCCGAGATGCGCGCCAGCACGCGGTCCAGCGCCTCCCTGAGGGCGTCGGATCCGCCCTTCGTGTCGAAATCCCGGAAGACCTGCTCGTTGAGGCCGCCCTTGGTGGCGAATTCGTGGCTCATCTCGAGGAACCCGGTGTCATTGCCGGCAAGGAGCGCGGTGTCGGCAAGGCCGGCGAAAAGCGGCGCCAGATAGGCGCGGCCCTTCTCTTCCGGTAGGCCTTTTTCCGCGAGCCATTCCGTCGTGCGGTGCATGATGCCGAAATAGGTGGCCATCAGGGCGCTGGCCGCGGCGAGGAGGTCGTATTCCGCCTTGGTCTCGCATTCCACGGCATTGCCGAGCACGTTGAAGAGCGCGGCGGTATCCCTGTCCGGCGGATAGACGGCGGTGACGCCCTTGCGGCGGGCGACGAAGGGCAGGGGGATCGCCTGCGAGAGGCGCACATCCGCGCCGATCCAGTCGAAGAGCGCCTCGCGGCCCGTGGCGGCGACGACGCTGATCACGCTCTGCCCGTCCCGGAACGTCAGGGGGCGGACGACTTCCTCCGCGATCTGCGGACGGATCGCCAGCACGACCGTGTCGCAGCCGTCGACGATCGCCTGGTTGTCGCTGGAGACGAGCACCTGCGGAAAGTCGGCGGCAAGCGCTGCCGAAATATCCGCGCTGCGCTGGGAGACCATGACATGCGCCAGGGCGGCGGGCTTTGCGAGAAGGCCGCGCACCATGGCGTCGGTGATGGCGCCGGTTCCAATGAAGCCGATCTTCTGGGGGAGCGACATGGCTATTCCGCCGCGGCAAGGGGACCGAAGGAGACGTCGGTCGTGTAGTTCTCGCGCAGGAACGCGATGAAATTGTCCTGGAACTGCCGGGTATGGGCATGGGCCAGTTCGTCGGCGCGCTCGACGTTCTTCGCCCGGATCGCCTCCAGCATCAGGTCGTGCTCGTCGGTCAGGAGATAGCCGTCGCCGGTGCGCTCCAGATATTCGAAATGCAGGTGCAGCATGCGCTGGCCCTGGTTCAGGAGCCGCTCGTAGAAGGAGGCGAGATAGGCGTTCTTGCCGGCATAGGCGACGGCCATGTGGAACTGCTTGTTGGCCTCCGACATCTTCAAGTGCTGGCCGGTCTTCACTGCCGCCTCGAATTCCTTCTGGCGCCGCGCGATGATCTTCAGGTCCGCCTCCGTGCGCAGCGCTGCGGCAAGGCGCGTGTTCATGCGCTGGGCGACGTCGAGCGCCTCGACATATTTCGGGAAGCTCGCCACCTCGATGGGGGCGACGATGGTGCTGCGGTTGGAGAGGGTGACCACGAGCTCCTCGCCGGCCAGCCGGATCAGCGCCTCGCGGATCGGCGAGCGCGACATGGCGAAGCGTTCGGCCAGCGTCGTCTCGTCGAGCAACTGGCCGGGCGGCAGGGCGAGCGCCAGGATCTCGTTGCGCAGCGTGTCGTACACGCTTTTCGAGCCCATGCCGCGCACCCGTTTCGATTCAATTTCCTCAGACACTTATGTCCCTTTCCGCATTTCGGGGCCATTGGGCCAGAAAAACCGGCGCGCAGCAATCGTAAAATTTCCGCTTGACTTTGTCGACACGTTGGCGACATAAATTAATCAGTCGACACGGAGCCGACAGAAAAAGACCATAAGAACGGCCGCAGCCGACGGGTGGAACCGCGCTATCCAGCGCTTGAAAAAATGGGGAATGCACATGCTTTCGACTGTGATGACGTCCGCTCTGCGGGCGACGGCCGCGCTCGCCCTTGTGGCGGGGCTTTCGACGACGGCCGCCATGGCTCAGACCGCGGAAGGCTACTGGCAGGGTGTCCAGAAGAGCGGCACGCTGCGCTGCGGCGCCGCCGTCGCCCCGCCCTATGTGATGCGCGATCCGGCGAGCGGCGAATATTCCGGCTTCTACGCCGACCTCTGCCGCGAATTCGCCGAGGTGCTGCAGGTCAAGCCGGAATTCGTCGATACGACCTGGGACAATATCGTGGCGGGCCTGCAGGCCGGCAAATGGGACGTGTCGCTGGCGCTGAACCGCACGCCGGCCCGCGCCATGGCGGTGCAGTTCTCCATCCCTGCCATGGAGTACCAGATCTCGCTCGCCTACAACAAGGACAACCCGAAGATCCCGGCCGGCGCGACCTCCGTCGCCGATATCGACAAGGCCGACGTCACGCTCGCCGTCATGTCCGGCACGGCGCAGGACAAGGCGATCTCCGCCGCGGTCAAGACCGCGACGATCCTGCGCCTTCCGACCAATGACGAGACGCGCCTTGCCGTCGTCTCCCGCCGGGCGGATATCCTGGTCGACGCCTCCGACACCAACCAGCTCTTCACCCAGTCGAACCCGGACTGGGCGGTCGCGCTCAACCCGACGCCGGCGCTCGCCAAGCAGGGCGTCTCCTTCGGCCTGCCGCACCAGCTTTCCGCCGCCGATGTCGAGGTGGTCGACATCTTCCTGGAGGAGCGGGTGGCGACCGGCCATGTCGAGGAGCTGATCCGCAAGGCGGTCGACCAGGTCCTCAAGGCCGGCAACTGAGGCCGGGAACCGAACCATGCCGGAGCCGCCCGCGTGGCGGCTCCGCTTCCTGTCTCACGGAGGAGAGTTTGCCCGATGTCCGATAGCGCCCCGCTGGTTAGGATCGAAGGACTGCACAAGAGCTACGGCGACGTCGTCAAGGTGCTGCAGGGCCTCGATATCGAGATGAAGGCGGGCGACCGCGTTGTCGTCATCGGCCCGTCCGGCGGCGGCAAGTCCACGCTCCTGCGCGTGCTGATGGGGCTGGAGCAGATCGACAGCGGCTCCGTCTCCTTCGCCGGCAAGCCCTACATCTCCGCCGACGGCGGCAGGACCGCGATCGACGTGAAGGTCCGGCGCTCGATCGGCATGGTCTTCCAGCACTATACGCTGTTTCCCCATCTCTCCGTCATCGGCAACCTCATCCTGGCGCCGATGAAGGTGCGGGGCGAGAAGAGGGCCGCGGCCGAGGAACGGGCCATGGCGCTCCTCACGCGCTTCGGCCTCGCCCAGAAGGCGCGTTCCTACCCGGCCCAGCTTTCCGGCGGCCAGAAGCAGCGCGTCGCCATCGCCCGCGCGCTGATGCTCGATCCGAAGCTCATGCTCTTCGACGAGGTCACCTCCGCGCTCGATCCCGAGCTGGTGGCCGAGGTCGAGCAGGTCATCCTGCAGCTCGCCCAGCAGCAGATGCCGATGGTCATCGTCACCCACGACATGTGGTTCGCCCGCAACATCGCCTCCCGCGTCATCTTCTGCGCCGGTGGCGTCGTCGTCGAGGACGGCCCGCCCGAACAGGTGCTCGGCTCGCCGAAGGAAG
>CAMLOC010000276.1 GCA_946481465.1 uncultured Shinella sp.
ACCTGGTGCTCGGTCTCGACACCAACCTCATCACCGAGGCCAAGGCGACCGGCCTCTTCGAGGCGCATGGCCTTTCGCCGGCCGACCTCACCGTCCCGGGCGGTTTCTCCGACGATACGTTCCTGCCCTACGACTACGGCCATTTCGCCGTCGTCTATGACAGCGAGACGCTGAAAACCCCGCCGACGAGCCTGAAGGACCTTGTCGAAGGCGACTCGTCGCAAAAAATCGTCATCGAGGACCCGCGCACCTCGACGCCGGGGCTCGGCCTCCTCCTCTGGGTAAAGTCGGTCTATGGCGACAAGGCGGGCGAGGCCTGGGGCAAGCTCAAGGATCGCGTGCTCACCGTCACGCCCGGCTGGTCGGAGGCCTATGGCCTCTTCACCAAGGGCGAGGCGCCGATGGTGCTGTCCTACACGACCTCGCCGGCCTACCACGTCATCGCGGAGAAGAGCGAGCGCTACAAGGCCGCCGCCTTTTCCGAGGGCCACTACGTGCAGATCGAGGTCGCCGGCCTGACGCGTACCGCCGACGACAAGGATCTCGCCCGCCAGTTCCTGACCTTCATGACCGGCCCGGAGTTCCAGTCCATCATCCCGGAAACCAACTGGATGATGCCGGCCGCCAAGACGAAGGACCCGTTGCCCGCCGCCTTCGACGCGCTGGTGAAGCCGGAAAAGACCTTCCTGATGCCCTCGGACGAGGTCGCGGCCAACCGCAAGGCCTGGATCGACGAATGGCTGACGGCGATGAGCGCCAAGTAACGTGATCTTCGCGCGCGCCGAACGACGGACGCTGCGTGTCGCCGGGGGCCTTGCCCTCGGCACCGTGGTCGCTTTCGTCGGCGCGGCGACGGCCGTGCTTCTTGCCCATGCCGGTCCCGGCGCCGGTGCGCCGCTGTTCGATGCCTATATCGGGCGCGTCGCGCGGTTCACGCTGCTGCAGGCGACGCTCTCGACGCTCCTCTCCCTCCTGCTCGCCATTCCCGTCGCCCGGGCGCTCGCCCGGCAGCGGGATTTTCCGGGCCGCGTCTGGATCATCCGGCTGTCCGTCGTGCCGCTCGGCCTGCCGGCGCTGGTCGCCGCGCTCGGCGTCGTCGAGATCTGGGGCCGGCAGGGCGTCGTCAACGACCTCCTGGGGCTTGCCGGGCTGCAGAACCCCGTCAGCGTCTACGGGCTCGCAGGCATTTTGATCGCCCATGTCTTCTTCAACCTGCCGCTCGCCGCGCGCTTCCTGCTGGCGGCGCTCGACCGCATTCCGGCGGAATACTGGCTGACCTCGGCCAATCTCGGCATGGGCGGCGGCGCGGTCTTCCGGCTTATCGAATGGCCGGTGATCCGGCGCGTCCTGCCGGGCATCGCCGGCCTCGTCTTCATGCTCTGCGCGACGAGCTTCACCATCGTGCTGACGCTCGGCGGCGGGCCGGCGGCAACGACGATCGAGGTGGCGATCTACCAGGCGCTGCGTTTCGATTTCGACCCCGAGCGCGCCGTGCTGCTCGCCGTCCTGCAGATCCTCGTCACGGCGAGCCTGCTCTGGTTGATCTCGCTGTTCGGCCGGCCGCCGGAGGAGGGCATGACGGCCGGCCGCGCCATCCGCCGTTTCGACGGCCGCCGGCGCCGCCTTGCCGATGGCCTCGTCATCCTCCTCTTCGCCCTCTTCACCGCCGCCCCGCTCGCCGCCACCCTCGTCTCGGGCCTTTCCGCCGATCTCGGCCGGCTGGCGCTCGATCCGCTGCTGCACCGGGCACTCCTCACCAGCCTTGCCATCGCCTTTGCCTCGGCCTGCCTCAGCCTCGCGATCGCGTTGCCCATCGTGCTCGTGCCGCGGCTTGCGGAAACGGGCGAGGCCGGCATCGCGACGCGGCTGATGGGCCGCGCATTGCCGGCGGTCGGCTCGCTCATCCTGCTCGTGCCGCCGGTCGTCGTTGCCACGGGCTGGTTCCTCGTGCTCAGGACCTTCGGCGAGACCGGGCGTTTCGCCCCCGCCGTCGTCACCGTCCTCAACGCGCTGATGGCGCTGCCCTTCGTCGTGCGCGTGCTGGAGCCAGCTTACAGCACCCATCTTGCGCGCACCGCCCGGCTTGCGCTCAGCCTCGGCGTCACGGGATTGCATCGCCTGCGATGGATCGACCTGCCGGCCCTCAAGAAGCCGCTGCTCACCGCCTTCGCCTTCGCCATGGCGCTGTCGCTCGGCGATCTCGGTGCCGTCGCCATCTTCGGCGCGGAAGGGTTCGTCACCCTGCCCTGGCTGCTGTTTTCCCGCATGGCGAGCTATCGTACCGCGGATGCCGCCGGCATCGCCCTGCTGCTCGGCACGATATGCCTTCTCCTGACGCTGCCCTCGACGGCAGCGGAGCGCCCGACCGAAAGACAAAGCGCCGATGCCTGACCTCGCCATCCGCCTCACCGAAGTCACCGTCCGCTTCGAGGAGAAGCGGCTTTCCTTCGACTGCGCCATTCCCGCCGGGGCCGCGGTCGCCGTCACCGGCCCCTCGGGCGCGGGGAAGTCGACGCTGTTCAACGTCATCGCCGGCTTCCAGGCGCCGGCCTCCGGTGCTGTCCGGCTGCTTGGCGAAGACATGGCGGGGCGGGACCCCGCCGAACGGCCGGTCTCGATCGTCTTTCAGGACAACAATCTCTTCGCGCACCTGACGATCGCCGACAATGTCGGCCTCGGCATCGATCCCGCGCTGCGGCTGGATGCGCCGGCACGCCAGCGCGTGTTCGCTGCGCTGGCCCGCGTCGGCCTCGGCGGCTACGAGCGGCGCCTGCCGGGCTCGCTTTCCGGCGGGGAGCGGCAGCGCGTGGCGCTCGCCCGCGCCCTCGTGCGGCGTCGGCCGATCCTGCTGCTCGACGAACCCTTCGCCGCGCTCGATCCGGCCATGCGGGCGGAGATGGCGAAACTTCTGGCGGAACTGCGCAGCGAGACGAAGAGCACCATGCTTTTCATCACCCACCAGCCGGAGGACATCCGCCGGCTGGCCGACCGGGTGATGTTCCTGGAGGCGGGCACGGTCCTTCTCGATGAACCGGCCGACGATTTCCTCTCGAGAAGGGAACCGCTGGCCGTTGCGAAATTCCTCGGCCATTCCGCGCTTTAGCGGTGCGGCCGGCGCGACGCCCCGGCGATGCGCCACAATTTGGACGCCCCCCTGTGTCACCGGAGCCACAAGGGAAGCGTTTGTCGAATCGGGAGTTGCCGGCCAGGTATGGTGCGTCTATCTCATCCATTCGAGGACCCGGTTCGGGCTATGGGCAAGAGATATGGCGAGAGCAATGCAGGACGCTGCAATGGTACGCGGGCGCCGGGTTTCAAAACCCGTTGCGGCGCTGGTGCTTGCCGGCATGCTGCTTTCCGGCTGCCAGTCGATCATCGAGCAGACCTATGAGCCGACGATCTCGCCCTCCTCCAATCCGCAGATCGTCGAGGAGGTGCAGAAGAACGACCCGCGCGCCCAGATGGGCGCCCGCGAGCACCCGCGCATCGTCGCAAGCTACGGCGGCGAATACAAGGACGCCAAGACCGAGCGGCTGGTCGCGCGCATTGCCGGCGCGCTGACGCTGGTTTCGGAAAACCCGAACCAGTCCTACCGCATCACCATCCTGAACTCGCCGGCGATCAACGCCTTCGCGCTGCCGGGCGGCTATCTCTATGTCACACGCGGCCTGCTGGCGCTTGCCAACGACGCTTCGGAAGTCGCTGCCGTGCTGTCGCACGAGATGGCGCACGTCACCGCCAACCACGGCATCGAGCGCCAGAAGAAGGAAGAGGCCGAGGTCATCGCGAGCCGCGTCGTGGCGGAAGTTCTTTCGAGCAACATTGCGGGCAAGCAGGCGCTGGCCCGCGGAAAACTGCGCCTTGCCGCCTTCTCGCGCAACCAGGAGCTCCAGGCCGACGTCATCGGCGTGCGCATGCTGGGCGAGGCGGGCTACGACCCCTATGCCGCGGCGCGCTTCCTCGATTCCATGGCGGCCTATGCCCGCTTCACCGCCGTCGATCCCGATTCCGACCAGAGCCTCGACTTCCTGTCGAGCCATCCGAACGCGCCGCAGCGCGTGGAACTGGCGCGCCTGCACGCCCGCGCCTTCGGGGCGGAGGGCTCGATCGGCGACCGCGGCCGCGACTACTATCTCGCCGGCATCGACGGCCTGCTCTACGGCGACGCGCCGGAGGAGGGCTATGTGCGCGGCCAGACCTTCCTGCACGGCAAGCTCGGCATCCGCTTCGATGTGCCGGCCGGCTTCCAGATCGACAACAAGGCCGATGCGGTGCTGGCGACGGGACCCGGCGATGTGGCGATCCGCTTCGACGGCGTCGCCGACAGCCGCAAGCAGGACCTCGTCAACTATATTTCGAGCGGCTGGGTGACCGGCCTGCGGCCGGAGACCATCCGGCCTGTCACGATCAACGGCCTGGAGGCGGCGACGGCCAAGGCCGCGGCCGACCGCTGGGAGTTCGACGTCACGGTCGTGCGCATCGACGACCAGATCTATCGCTTCCTCACCGCCGTGCCGATGGGCTCGAAGGCGCTGGAGCCGACGGCAGCGATCCTGAAGGCCTCGTTCCGCAAGCTGACGCCGCCCGAGGTCGCCTCGCTGAAGCCGCTGCGCGTGCGCGTCGTCACCGCGCGGGCGGGCGATACGATCGCCTCGCTCGCCGGACGGATGATGGGCACGAACCGCAAGCTCGACCTCTTCCGCCTGATCAACGCGATGACGGCGACAAGCACCATCCGCCCGGGCGAAAAATTCAAGATCATCAGCGAATAGCGCAATCCCGGCCGGCAGGGCCGGGATTTCTACAGGGCCGCCCTCACGGCGCCAGATGCGCGAAGGCCGCGACGACTTCCTCGTAGACCTTGCGCTTGAAGGGCACGATGAGGTCCGGCAGGTCGCGCATCGGCTTCCATTCCCAGGCGTCGAATTCCGCGTCGTGGCCGCCCGGCGGCGGGTTGATTGCGATCTCGTCCTCCGCGCCTTCGAAGCGGAAGGCATACCAGCGTTGCGTCTGGCCGCGGTACTTGCCCTTGAGGCCGATGCCGATCAAATGGGGGGGCAGGTCGTAATTGATCCAGCGGCCGGCATCGCCGAGCAGCGAGACGTTGCGGATGCCGGTTTCCTCGTAGAGTTCGCGGTAGGCGGCCTTCAGCGGATCCTCGCCCTTGTCGATGCCACCCTGCGGCATCTGCCAGAGCTGTGGCGAGCCGTCATATTCGGAATTGCCGACGGGAATCCGCCGGCCCGCCCAGACCTTGTTCTCGGCGTTCAGCACCATGATGCCGACACAGGGGCGGTACGGCAGGTCCTCGGCCCGAACCACCCTGTCCTTTTCCTTGCCCATCGAAAAATTCCTATTGTTTGGCGGGAACCGCCGCGAGCGATGCGACGCCGACGATCTCGATGCCGCGGCCGCCTGCTTCCTCGCACCATTCGCGGATGGCGTCCACACTTTCGTCGAAGGCCGAGGCCATGCCGATCGCCGTGCCGTTGCGCCGGGCAATGCGCTCGAGTTCGTCGAGCTTCTTCAGGATCGCCTCGCGCGACAGGTCGCCGTCGAGCTGGAGATCGGCAAAGGCATGCGGGGCCTCGACGGCGCCCGCAAGCGTGCCGGACAGCGACTGCGCCGAACTGCCGTCGTCGAGGAAGAGGAGGCCGCGGCTGGAAATGTCGCGGATGACGGGCTCCAGCGCGTCGGCATCGGAGAGG
>CAMLOC010000277.1 GCA_946481465.1 uncultured Shinella sp.
CCGACCCGGCGCGCGAGGAATACCAGATCGAACGCCTTCGCCGCCTGGCGAAGGACGCCAATCTGGATCCGGATTTCGCGGAGAAGTTCCTGAACTTCATCATCCGCGAGGTGATCCGGCACCATGAAGCCATTGCCGCTGAACACAGCGGTGCAAACCAGAACACCGCTTGAGAAAAGCGGCTTACGTCACATCCCAAGGAGTAATGACATGTCCCTGAAAATCCGTCTCGCCCGCGGTGGCTCCAAGAAGCGCCCGTACTACCAGATCGTCGTTGCCGACGCCCGCTCGCCGCGTGACGGCCGCTTCCTGGAGAAGCTCGGCTCGTGGAACCCGATGCTCGGCAAGGACGACGCAAACCGCGTCCAGATCGACGCCGACCGCGCCAAGGAATGGCTCGCCAAGGGCGCTCAGCCGACCGACCGCGTCACCCGCTTCCTCGATGAAGCCGGCGTCCTGAAGCGCGAAGCCCGCAACAACCCGGACAAGGCAAAGCCGGGCAAGAAGGCTCTCGAGCGCGCCGCCGAGAAGAAGCAGAAGGAAGAAGACGCCGCTGCGGCTGCCGCCGGCGAATAATCCTTCGCAAGACCCTTTCGCGAGCGGGCGGCGTGTTCCATGCCGCCCGTTTTCATTTGGAGCCGCGGCGCGAACGTCGTAAGAGGCTCTGCAAATCCACACGGAACCGAACCATGGCGAAACTGGAAAATCCCGTCCTCATGGGCACCGTCGGCGCGGCACAGGGCCTGCGCGGCGAGGTCCGTGTGAAATCCTACACGATCGACCCGACGGCGATCGGCGACTACGGCCATCTCCACACCGAGGACGGCCGGTCCTTCGAAGTCCTTGAGGTGCGCGAGGCAAAGAACGTCGTCGTCGTGCGCCTGCGCGGCATCAACGACCGCAACGCTGCCGAGGCGCTGAACGGCACCGACCTCTATATCGAGCGCGACAACCTGCCGGACGAGGAACTGGACGAGGACGAGTTCTTCTATGCCGACCTCGAAGGGCTGGAAGCGGTGGATACGAGCGGCCGCAGCCACGGCAAGGTGACGGGCATCTTCGATTTCGGCGCCGGCGACCTTCTCGAACTCAAGGGGCCGGGCAAGCGGCCCGTGCTCATTCCCTTCTCCGAGGCGGCCGTGCTGGAGATCGATCTCGAGGGCGGGCGCCTTCTGATCGACGCCGTCGCCGCCGGCCTGGAAGAGGAGGAGAACGACGGTCCGGGCAGCCGGCGCCGCCGTCCGCCGCAAGAAGACGGCGGAGAATGACGTGGCTTTCCGCGCCACCATCCTGACGCTCTATCCGGAGATGTTTCCCGGCCTTCTCGGCCAGTCGCTCTCCGGCAAGGCGCTTGCCCGCGGTGACTGGACGCTCGACTGCGTGCAGATCCGCGATTTCACCACAGACCGCCACCGCACGGTGGATGACACGCCGGCCGGCGGCGGCGCCGGCATGGTGCTGAAGCCGGATGTGCTTGCCCGCGCCATCGACCGCGCTTCCGAAGGCGACGACCGTCCGCGCCTGCTGATGAGCCCGCGCGGCCGCCCGCTGACGCAGGCCCGCGTGCGCGAACTGGCGGCCGGCGACGGCGCCATCATCGTCTGCGGCCGTTTCGAAGGGGTCGACCAGCGCGTCATCGACGGACGCGGGCTGGAAGAGGTCTCGATCGGCGACTACATCCTTTCCGGCGGCGAACCGGCGGCGATGATCCTGCTCGACGCCGTGGTGCGCATCCTGCCGGGCGTTATGGGCAACGCGCTCTCGGGCGAACACGAGAGCTTCGAGGGCGGCCTGCTGGAGCACCCCCACTATACCCGCCCGCAGGTCTGGGAAGGCATGGAGATCCCCGGCGTGCTTACCTCCGGCCATCACGCGGCCATCGAGACATGGCGGCGCGAGGAGGCGGAGAAGCTGACGCGCGAGCGCCGGCCGGACCTTCTCGCCGCTCAGCCCGTCACGAAATAATAGACCGTCAGCGCGATGCCGACCGCGACCACAAGGGCGCGGATGACAGGCTGCGGCACGCGCCGCGCCGCCCAGACGCCGGCATAGCCGCCGATCGCCCCCGCCGGCACCATCACGGCGGCCTGAGGCCAGCCGACCACGCCGCCGCTGGCGAAGACGACGATCGCCATGGCTGCGATCACGACGGCCACGAAATTCTTCAGCGCGTTCAGCCGGTGATAATCCCCGCCCTTGGTGAGACCGAGCACGGCGAGCGTCATGATGCCCATGCCCGCGCCGAAAAAACCGCCATAGATCGAGGTGATGAACTGAAGACCGAGGCCGAGCGGCGAGATCGGCTTTTCCGGGCTCAGCGTCTTGGGCTTGAGATAGGGCCCGGCTGCGAAGATCGCCGTCGCCGCCAGCAGGAGCCACGGCACGAGCGCGCGAAACGACGGATTGGAGAGGGAGAGCAGCAGCATGGCTCCGGCAAGGCCGCCGACGAGCGACAGCGCGCCGAGGAGCAGCGCTTCCTTCCAGTCGGCGCGGATTTCCCTGGCATAGGCGAGCGTCGAGGTGACATAGCCGGGGAACTGGGTAATCGAGGAGGTCGCGTTGGCGACGATGGGCGGCAGGCCGGTCAGCGTCATCGCGCCGAAGGTCAGGAAGGTCCCGCCGCCGGCGATGGCGTTCACCACGCCCGACAGGAAGCCCGCGATGAACAGAAAGATGGCGTCGACAACGGTCATGATGCTCCCCCGGGCGGCGATCTTGGCCGCGCCCTCCCCAAGCGCGTGATAGCGTGGCGCCGGCGGACCGGCAAGGCCCGAAAAACCGCCGTTCCCCGTGCGGATTCTTTCGCAGCGGGGATGACAAGCCGGTTCGATTGGTGTATTGGCCCGCACGGATTTGGGATTACCTCCCGCCGACCTGCAATCAAAGAATGGCGAATCCGCTCCGTCCGGCAACGGACTAACCTTGAAGGCCACGGCCATAAGGTAACCGTCGAGCGCTCTGGCTGTTTCAGAAGAACCACGAAGGTTAGACCGATGAACATCATCCAGCAGCTCGAAGCCGAACAGGCCGCGAAGATCGAAGCCAAGCGCACCCTCCCGGAATTCTCCCCGGGCGACACCGTCCGCGTCAACGTGCGCGTCACGGAAGGTTCGCGCACCCGCGTGCAGGCCTATGAAGGCGTCTGCATCGCCCGTTCCGGCGGCGGCATCAACGAGAGCTTCACCGTTCGCAAGATTTCCTACGGCGAAGGCGTCGAGCGCGTCTTCCCGGTCTACTCGCCGCTCGTCGAAAGCGTCGAGATCGTCCGCCGCGGCAAGGTCCGTCGCGCCAAGCTCTACTACCTGCGCGATCGTCGCGGCAAGTCGGCCCGTATCGTCGAGAACACCGGCACGCGCGCCCGCAAGCTGAACGACGCCGAGCGCCAGGCCGTTGCCGAGGAAAAGGCACGTCTCGAAGCCGAGAAGGTGGCAGCCGCCCAGGCGCTCGCCGCTGAAAAGGCCGCAGCAGACGCTGCCGAAGCCGCAAAGGCCGCGGAAGCCGCCGCCGAATAATCCGGCAGCCGCATCGATTTGGAAAAGCCGTCGGCACCGTGCCGGCGGCTTTTTTGTTTCGCGGAAAGGCGTGTGCACGCAAGCGCTGTGCTTGCCTCCCTCCCTGAACCTGTGACACTGTTCCGCCGCCACGATTTCAGGAGCATATTTCGATGTTTTCCCGCCGCGCCGTCCTTGCAGGCCTTGCTGCCGCCGCCCTCATGCCCGCCGTCGCCGTTTCCGCCGACCTGCCCGATCTCGGCGGCAAGACCGTCGTCGTCGTCACGGAAAACGCCTATCCGCCGCTGCAGTTCGTCGATCCGAAGTCCGGCGAGCAGATCGGCTGGGAATATGACGCCATGAACGAGATCGCCAGGCGGCTGAACGTCAAGGTCGAGTACCAGAACGCCAGCTGGGACACGATGATCCAGGCAGTCTCCGACAACCAGTACAATATCGGCATGACCGGCATCACCATCAAGGACGACCGCAAGGAGAAGGTCGATTTCTCCGACCCCTACATGCGCTCGCAGCAGTTCATGCTGGTGCGCGGCGACGAGGAGCGCTTCAACGACGCGAAATCCTTCGCGGCGCTGGCGGACGGCCTGATCGCCGCCCAGCCGGGCACCTCGCCCTTCTACACGGCCGTCTACGAGATCCTCGACGGCAACGAACAGAACCCGCGCATAAAGCTGTTCGAGACCTTCGGCGCGACCGTGCAGGCGCTGCAGGCCGGCGACGTCGATCTCGTGCTCACCGACAGCGTCGCGGCGAAGGGCTATGTCGATGCCTCGGGTGGCAAGCTCAAGGTGGTCGGCGGACCGCTCGGCACCGAGGATTTCGGCTTCATCTTCCCGAAGGGCTCGGACCTCGTCGCGCCGGTCAACGCGGCCATTGCCGCGCTGAAGGCCGACGGCACGCTGGACGGCCTCAACAAGAAATGGTTCCTCGACTACAAGATGGGTCAGTAGCGGGCGGCCATGGCTCCCGCCTCCCCTGATACGGCGAAGGGCGACTATCCCTGGTGGCTGGTCGCCCTCGGCGCCGTCGCGCTGGCGCTTGCCGGCGTCATCATCGCCAACGATCTCTACCGGCAGGTTTTCGGCATCGTGCTGAAAGGGCTGTGGGTGACGATCTTCGTGACCCTCGTTGCCTTCCTGCTCGCCACCCTGCTCGGCCTCGCCATCGCGCTGATGGCGCTCTCCGGAAGCAAGGCGCTGCGCCAGGTCGCGCGTTTCTACACGGAGGTGATCCGTGGCGTGCCGGTGCTCGTCCTGCTCTTCTACATCGCCTTCGTTGGCGCCCCGGCGCTGGTGGCGGTGATCAATTTCGCCATCGGCCCGCTCCTTGCCGCCGGCTATCTGGAGCCGGTGCAGGTGCGCGACCTTTCCCTGATGTGGCGGGCGATCATCGCGCTGATGATCGGCTATTCCGCCTTCATCGCCGAGGTTTTCCGCGCAGGCATCCAGTCGGTCGACAAGGGACAGATCGAGGCGGCGAAGGCGCTCGGCCTGTCGCGCTTCCAGCGTTTCCGGCTCGTCGTCTTTCCGCAGGCCGTGCGCGTCATCCTGCCGCCGCTCGGCAACGATTTCGTGGCGATGGTCAAGGACTCGTCCCTCGTCTCCGTGCTCGGCGTCGCCGACATCACCCAGATGGGCAAGGTCTACGCGTCCGGCTCCTTCCGCTTCTTCGAGACCTATTCGATCGTCGCCTATGTCTATCTCATCCTCACCATCGGCCTTTCCCTGGCCCTGCGGGCACTGGAGCGCCGCCTGCGTCGGACATGAGAACGGTCAGCGGGCGAGGATGATGAGGCGGTCACCGGCGGCAAAGGTCACATTGTCCGATTTCGCCGGATTGACCACGACCCCGCCCATGGCGCGCAGGTCCTGGCCGGACGCGCCGGCACGGCTGTAGCCGAGCGCCACCTCGCCGCGGATGAGCGCGGCAAGCGTCACGGTGTAGAAGTTCACCGGCCGGTCGATGGCGATGTAGTCGGTCACCGGGCGCATGTAGATTTCCGAGCCGTCCTCATCGAGCAGTTCGTCGAAGATCTGCGCCATCAACTCGTTTTCAGACGCCTGCGCCAGCATGAGGCTGACCAGCTTGTTGCTGACGACGAAATCGTCGGCGCGCGTCACCTCGGCAAGCTCGCGGTTGCGCACGTCGATCATCTCGGAGACGACATTGATGTGCGCGCCGGCCGCCTCGGC
>CAMLOC010000278.1 GCA_946481465.1 uncultured Shinella sp.
TCCGGCACCTGCGCCTTCCTCGACCAGGACCCGGACGCGCTCATCGCCATTGCCGAGCGCATGAAGGCGGAGGACTACGGCATCATGACCATGCCGAAGGGGCCGGCGGGCAAGACCTTCCCGACGATCGGCTTTGCCGGCTGGTCGATGTTCTCCTCCAGCGCCAACAAGGACCTCTCGTGGAAGCTGATCGAGACGCTCGAAGGGCCGGAGGGCAATATCGAGTGGAACAAGCGCACGGGCGCGCTGCCGGTGCATACCTCGGCGGAGAAGGACCCGTTCTATGCCAGCGAGCAGTTCAAGGGCTGGTTCGCCGAGCTGGAGGACAAGGATGCCGTGCCGACGGTGATGCCGACGCATCTGGAAGAATTCGCCTTCTTCAAGGATTCACTGGTCATCAAGACCTCGCAGGAGGCCCTTCTCGGCGATATCACGCCGGAAGACCTTGCCGGCCAGTGGGCGGACTACCTGACGAAGGCGCAGCAAAAGTTCCTCGCCAAGAAATAGGCTGAGGAACGCTCCGGGCGGAGATACGAGGCTCCGCCCGGAGATACCCGTTCAAAGACGCCCCGCCACCTTCAACGGAAGCGAGACGATGACCCTTGCCGCCCATCCGCATGCCGCGCGGCCGCTCAGGAAGCGGATCGCCGACGCATCGGAACCCTATCTCTACAGCGCCCCGGCGCTGATCCTCATCGTGACCGTCATGCTGGTACCGCTCGCGCTCGGCATTTCCTATGCGTTCCGCGATATCCAGCTGCTGAACCCGTTCTCCGGCGGCTTCATCGGGCTCGATCATTTTCGCGCGCTCGGTGAGGACCAGGCCTTCTTCCGGGCGCTGCGCAACACATTGTGGTGGACGGGCGCCTCGGTGTTCCTGCAGTTCATCTTCGGCCTTATCCTCGCCTTGCTGCTCGACAAGCCTTTCGCCGGCCGCGGCCTCGCGCAGGCGCTGGTCTTCCTGCCCTGGGCCGTGCCGAGCTTCCTTGCCGGCCTCAACTGGGCCTGGCTGTTCAACCCCGTGATCGGCCCTCTGCCGCACTGGATGCATGCGCTCGGCATTCTCGATGCGCCGAACAACATCCTTTCCGACCCGCAGCTTGCCATGTGGGGGCCGATCGCCGCCAATGTCTGGTGGGGCATCCCCTTCTTCGCGATCACCCTGCTTGCCGCGCTCCAGGCGATCCCGCGCGATCTCTACGAGGCCGCCAGCATCGACGGGGCGGGGCCTGTACAGCGCTTCCTTTCGATCACCCTGCCGTTCCTCGCGCCGACCATCGCCATCACCATCCTCCTGCGCACCGTCTGGATCTCCAACTTCGCCGACCTTATCGTCGTCATGACGAATGGCGGGCCGGCCGACCGCACGCAGATCGTCGCCAGCTACATCTTCACGCAGGCCTTCAAGCGTCTCGATTTCGGCTACGCCTCGGCCATCGCGCTGGTGCTGCTCATCCTGCTGCTCGTCTATTCCATGCTGATCGTGCTTCTGCGCCAGACGCTGCTGAACAAGGGGTGAGACCATGAGAAGCAAGCCTTTCCTCACCGTGGCGCACCGGCTCGCGATCCTCGCCTATATCGTCGTCGCGCTCTTCCCGCTGTTCTGGCTGCTGAAGGTCTCCGTGACGCCGAACGACCTGCTTTACAGCGAGGGCGTGCGCATGTGGCCGTCGCGCTCGACCTTCGAGCACTATACTTTCGTCATCGCCCACAGCGCTTTCCCGACCTTCTTCAAGAACAGCCTGATCGTCGCCGGCGCGACGGCCGTCACCGTCACCATCCTCGCCTCGCTCGCCGGCTACGCTTTGTCGCGTTTCCGCTTCCGGGCGAAATACTGGATCGTCGCCCTGATGCTGATCACGCAGATGTTCCCGCTGGTCATGCTGGTCGCGCCGATCTTCAAGATGCTCTCGCCGCTCGGCCTCACCAACAGCCTGACCGGCCTCGTCATCGTCTACACGGCCTTCAACGTGCCGTTCGCCACCTTCCTCATGCAGTCCTTCTTCGACGGCATCCCGAAGGACCTGGAGGAGGCGGCGATGATCGACGGGGCGACGCAGTTCGTCGCCTTCCGCCAGATCATCCTGCCGCTGACGCTGCCCGGCATCGCCGCCACGCTCGGCTTCGTCTTCACCGCCGCCTGGAGCGAACTGCTCTTCGCGCTGATGCTGATCTCCGGCAACGACGCGGCGACCTTCCCGGTGGGCCTTCTCACCTTCGTGTCGAAATTCTCCGTCGATTTCGGGCAGATGATGGCGGCGAGCATTCTCGCGCTCATCCCGGCCTGCCTCTTCTTCCTCCTCATCCAGCGCTACCTCGTGCAGGGCCTGACGGCCGGCGCGGTCAAAGGCTGAAAGGGTTTTCCATGGCTTCCATCGATATCCAGGGCATCGCCAAGAGCTTCGGCGCCTTTCCCGTCCTGCACGGCGTTGACCTCACAATCCGTGACGGCGAGTTCATCGTGCTGGTCGGCCCGTCCGGCTGCGGGAAATCCACGCTGCTGCGCATGATCGCGGGGCTGGAGGACGTCACCTCCGGCGATATCCGCATCGACGGCAGGCGGGTCAACGACCTCGCCCCGAAGGACCGCGACATCGCCATGGTGTTCCAGTCCTATGCGCTCTATCCGCATATGAGCGTTGCGGACAACATGAGCTACAGCCTGAAGCTCCGCCGCACCGCGAAGGAGAAGATCGCCAGCGCCGTCGGCAATGCCGCCGCCAAGCTCGGCCTCGATCCATTGCTGGAGCGTCGCCCGCGCGCGCTGTCCGGCGGCCAGCGCCAGCGCGTCGCCATGGGCCGCGCCATCGTGCGCCAGCCGAAGGCTTTCCTCTTCGATGAGCCGCTGTCCAATCTCGATGCGCGCCTGCGCGAGCAGATGCGGGCCGAAATCAAGAAGTTGCACGGCGATCTTCGCGCGACCTCCATCTACGTCACCCACGACCAGATCGAGGCGATGACGCTGGCGGACCGGATCGTCGCCATGCATGCCGGCGTCGTCCAGCAGGTCGGCACGCCGCTTGATCTCTACGACCGGCCAGCCAATCTGTTCGTCGCGGGCTTCATCGGTTCGCCGGGCATGAATTTCTTCGAGGGGCGCTATCTCGTTTCCGGCGAGCATGCCGATCTCAGGCTTGCAAACGGCGCGGCGGTGCCGGTGCCGAAGAGAGGCGGCATCGAATCAGGCGCGGCAGCGACGCTCGGCATCCGCCCCGAGCATGTCGTGCTGGATGCGCGCGGCGCGCTGGAGGCAAAAGTCGATCTCATCGAGCCGACGGGCTTCGGTATCATCATGCATGTCAGCATCCACGATGTCCCGATGAAGATTTTCACGCTCGACCGGGCGATGCTGGATCCCGGGCCGACCGTGCGCGTCGACCTGCCGCAGGAGCGGCTTCACCTCTTCGGAACGGAGGGGCGACGGGTGGACTGAAACGGGATCGTGAACACGATTTCGATCCCGTCCAAAGACAATGTTAACCTTCATTTCCTAACCATCTACGCATCCCTATCGGCAATGATCGTCGAGTTTGCAGGTTCATGCGTATTTCAAGAACAAACTTCTATCCCATCCTTGAAACCGAAGAGGGAGCCGGCGAACAGACGCCGTATTATTCCCAGGAAAACAATAGCTTGCCGGAGGGCCTCCCGCAGGTCGAGGATTGGCATGCGGCCGGCGAGCCGGTTGCCAATGATGAGGATTACCGCCCGCGCTTCCGTTCGCCGGCGCTGAAGAGCTACGACCCCGGCCAGTATGCCGACGGAAGCTGGGAAAGCCATTTCTACATGGCGCCGAACGTCCGCTTCACGCGCACCCCCGACAAGGTCGCCGCCAGGATCGAGGAGGCGGCCGCCGAGGAGGTGCAGCAGGTCGAGCCGGTTGTCGAGCAGCCCGCCCAGCCCGCCGGAACGGCGCAGCTTTCCCAGGCGGAACTGCTGCAGCGCCTGCGCGAGGCGCTGGAGGACCGCCGCCGCCGCTCCGAAGCGCTGGCGGCCGAGGTCGCCGCGGCGGCTCCCGTCGCCGAGCCGGTGCCGCCGCTGGTGCAGGCCGTGGTCGCCGCCGGCACGACGGGTGCGCCCGCCGATGCCGCCGTCGTGTTCAAGCCGGCCGTCCCGTTGCCTGCCCCCCATGCCGCCACGCCGGCCCTTTCCATCCCGAAGATCGCCGAGAAGACCGACGTGCGTACCGCAATCAGCCGCTTTGCCAACCTTTCCGACCATGCCTTCTGGGAAACGCTGGTGCCGGACGAGGATGCGGTCGAGCGGCCGGCCCGGCCGGCCGTCACCGTCGTGCGCATGCCGCCACCCGTCCCGGCGTCCGCCGCCATCGTCGTGCCCCGGCCCGTTGCTGTGCGTGAAACGCGCCAGGAAGTGCCTTCCATCGCCTCGCTCTTCCGCGTGGTCGAATGCCGTCCTGCCGCCGCCCGGACTGCGGCGGTCGAAGCCGCGCCCGTTGCCGAGGTGAAGGCCGAGCCCGTTGCCGTGCTCGCGACGCCGGTCGTCGAGACGGTGGCCGAGGTCGTCCCGGTTGTCGCCGAGGTCAAGGCCGAGCCTGTCGTCGCCACGCCGGTCGCCGTCGTCGAGCCCGTGCGCGAAACCCCGTCCTCGGTGCTGTCGCGCGCCCGGCCGTTCCAGGTCATGATGGCGACGCCGGCGGGCGAGGCCTACGAATACCCGCCGCGCGAACTTTTGCAGGAGCCCCCGGGCACCGTCGGCTTCGTCCTCACGCAGGAACAGCTGGAGCAGAATGCCGGCCTCCTCGAAAGCGTGCTGGAAGATTTTGGCGTGCGCGGGGAGATCATCCACGTTCGTCCCGGCCCGGTCGTCACGCTCTACGAATTCGAGCCGGCCCCGGGCGTCAAATCCTCCCGCGTCATCGGCCTTGCCGACGATATCGCCCGCTCCATGTCGGCGCTGTCGGCCCGTGTCGCGGTCGTGCCCGGCCGCAACGTCATCGGTATCGAGCTGCCGAACGCGACGCGCGAGACGGTCTATTTCCGCGAGATGATCGAGAGCCAGGATTTCGCCAAGACCGGCTTCAAGCTGCCGATCTGCCTCGGCAAGACCATCGGCGGCGAACCCGTCATCGCGGAACTCGCCAAGATGCCGCACCTGCTCGTCGCCGGCACCACCGGTTCGGGCAAGTCCGTCGCCATCAACACGATGATCCTGTCGCTGCTCTACCGCTTCCGCCCGGAAGAGTGCCGGCTGATCATGGTCGATCCGAAGATGCTGGAACTGTCGATCTACGACGGCATCCCGCACCTCCTCACCCCCGTCGTCACCGATCCCAAGAAGGCCGTCATGGCGCTGAAATGGGCGGTGCGCGAGATGGAGGACCGCTACAGGAAGATGTCGCGCCTCGGCGTGCGCAATATCGACGGCTACAACAACCGCGTGGCCGCCGCGCGCGACAAGGGTGAGACCATCTCGATCAGCGTCCAGACCGGCTTCGACAAGGGGACCGGCGAGGCGATCCACGAGGAGCAGGAACTCGCCCTCGATCCGATGCCCTATATCGTCGTCATCGTCGACGAGATGGCCGACCTGATGATGGTCGCCGGCAAGGAGATCGAAGGCGCGATCCAGCGGCTCGCCCAGATGGCCCGCGCCGCCGGCATCCACCTCATCATGGCGACGCAGCGCCCCTCGGTCGACGTCATCACCGGCACGATCAAGGC
>CAMLOC010000279.1 GCA_946481465.1 uncultured Shinella sp.
TGCGGCACCAGCATCGCGCGCGGCCGCGCCTTCCTGCCCTCGCCCTCACGCCAGCCCGTGACGCTCGCGACAGAGCCGTCTTCTTTCAGGCCAACGACGACACCGATCTTTTCCGACGAGTAGCCGAACGGCGGTGCATTCGGCAGGCGCTCATAGGCCTTGGCGAGGGAGGACAGGATCGTCATCGCCGGACCTCCGGGGATTGCGGCGATGGAACCCGCACCACGCCCTTGTCGAGCGCAGCCCGGAAGAACAGCGAGGGACGCCCGGCCGCCGCGTGATCGATGTCGAACAGCATGAACCCGAGATCGCGGCTCTCGGCAATCGCCGGCGGCAGGGCCGTCTCGGGCGGGAGCAGCTCGAAATGCGCGGCGAATTCCCGCGTGCCGAGACAGGGCTGGTGAAAACACTGTCCCTTCGCGGCACGGCGATTGAAAATATCGAGATGCTTGCCCTCGTTGTCATCGGGACCGGCATTCTTCGTCAGTTCAAAATGCGCCTCGATAATGTAGGCCGGGTTCACCAGCACGGTCGCGGCGCGCTGCTGGCGGTCCTCGTCCACCAGCAGGTTCAGGCCCTCGAGATCACCGCGCTTCATCGCCGACCTGATCTTGCCCGCCGGCGCCTTGTGGCCGACCTCGTTGCGCCGGATCGACTGGAAACGGATCGGCTCCAGCACATGGATCGCATCGATCACCCAGCGAATGGCCGGCTTCCAATGGATCGCCTCCAGCAGGCCGCGCGCGGCGGAGGGCGTCATCACATCATAGGAGACACGCTCGACCTTCATCTCGGGGCGCGTGAAACAGGCATAGTCGCCCCACACTTTCAGGCGAATTCCGTAGGTCATTCATGCCCTCCCAGAACAAACTTTTCAAAATGCTGGCAGATGCCGCGAAGCAGCTTCAGTTAGAAAATCATGTCCTCCGCGCCAAGATAGCCCGCATCCTCCCAAAGCAATCCGACATCCGGTCGATACAGACTGTTCGTCCGAAGAACCGCAAACTGGTCTCCCCTCCATTGCGGCGCAACGAACGCGACATGACCGTTTTGGATCAACAGCGCCCTCGCCTTCGGCGGCACCTGCACCACTGAGGATTGCAATCTTCTTGCCAGCAATCCAGAGGAGATATTCTCTATCCCCAGATCATCAACAGCTTCTTTTGCATCTTCGTCCAAAGCCACGATCACCGGCGCCAGCCCATTTTCGATGAGGCGGAAATCCTGCCCCGCCGTGCGATAGTCGAAATGGCAGCCGGTGCGGTTGCTGATCTCGAAGCGGCCAAGGATCTTCTTTGCATCCATGCCCTCGCCCAGGCGCCAATAGACCTCGCCGAAGTAATCCTCCACGGCGGCAAGCCCGGTCAGGTCGGGATGTCTGCCGATGATCCGCTGCATGTCGCCGATCAGCCCGCGGATTTCGGCGGGCGGGCGGTAGTCCACCGGCCTGAAGACCGTGACGATGCTGTCGTCGCGGTTGCGGCAACCTTCCCTGTTGACCCGGCCCGCGGCCTGGATGATCTGGTCCAGCCCCGCCTCCGCCCGCCAGGCGACGGGAAAATCGACATCGACGCCGGCCTCGATCAGGCTTGTCGCGATCAGCCGGCAAGGCCGCCCGTCCTTGAGCCGCTCTCTCACCTCGGCCAGAATACGCCGCCGGTGCGCCGCATATTGCCGGGTCGTCAGATGGATGAGCCCCGTCAGCCCGGCCTCCCCGGCCTGCCGGTAGAGGTCCAGCGCATGGCGCCGGCTGTTGACGATGACCAGCGCCTGATCGCGCGTCGCCAGGGCATCGAGCAGCGCCGCATTGTCCATCTCACCGGCATGGACGATGCGGGTGCGTGCCAGCTTCGTTGCCAGTCCGGCCGGATCGGGCGCAAGCTCGCGGCCTTCCAGCGGCAGGCCGCCCGGCAGTTCGGGCCGGCGGCCAAGCGCCGGCTGCGTCGCCGTGCAGAGCACGATGGTACAGCCATAGCTGCGCGCCAGTTCCTCCAGCGCCCGCATGATCGGCATCAGCAGGGCCTTCGGCAAGGTTTGCGCTTCGTCCAGAATGATGATCGAGCCGGCGATATTGTGCAGCTTGCGGGCGCGCGAAGGGCGGGCCGTGAACAGGCTTTCGAAAAGCTGGACCGTCGTCGTGACGACAACGGGCGCTGCCCAGTCCTCCATGGCAAGCTTCAGCTTGTCCTTGCGCTCGCGCTTGTTGCGATCGAAAGCCTCTTCCTCGATGGCGGAGTGATGTTCGAGGACGTTGTCCTCGCCCAGGACAGAGCGGAAAATCTCCGCCGTCTGGTCTATGATGCTGGTGAACGGAATGGAATAGATGATGCGGCGATGTCCGTGCCTTCGGGCATGGTCCAGCGCGAAACCGAGGGAGGCCAGGGTCTTGCCGCCGCCTGTCGGCACGGTGAGGGTGAAAAGACCCGGCTCCCTCCCGGCGCCGGCACGCACATGGGCCAGCACATCCCGGCGCAATTCGTTCAATGCACCGCCCCGCCCCGAGAATGCGGCCATGTGGGCATCGAAACGCGCAACGAAGCCGTCGATCAGCGTCGGCAAGGCCGACCAATCCCGGTCCGCCTTCTTCTCGCCAAGCGCCTCGTAATACCTTTCCGTGTCCGAAAAATCCGCGTCCACCAAGGCCGAAAAGAGCATTCGGCCCATGAAAGCCAGCGAAAAGGCATAACCGGCCCTGTCGGTCGGGAAGTGCCGGACCATATCCGGCACGAGCGCCGATACCTCGGCCTTCAACTCGTCCATCCAGACCGGATCGATCGCCAGCGGCTGCTTCATGCGATGATCGAAGGTTCCGGGCCCGTCCAGCCGGTCAGCCAAGCCCGCATGGTGGCCCAGAATGCAATAGCCGATGATCTGGGCGATCACGGCATCGCCCCCCTTCGCCAGATCACGCAGGACCTGCGCGCCGGCCGTGGAATGGTCGACCGCCTCCTTCGCGCCCTCCAGGCGTCGCTGAAAAGGCGGATTGTACTTTCCGAGGTCGTGGAAAAGCCCCGCGAAAAAGGCCGCCCGTTCAAGGCCGAAAAGACGCATCCTGTCAGCCGCCTGCCGCGCAACGGCGAAAAGGTGTTCCTTCAGAAGCTGCCAATCGGATTTATCCGGCCCTCGACCAGAATGTGCATAATAGGCCATGCGCTCCCCCAATAGGTGCAGAATGCACGATATGGATCGGGCCGACAATGCATCGATGGATCGGGCGGTGTGGCGAGGGTTCAGGACGCTCGCGGGCAGGACAGATCACAAAAGCAATTCACCTGACGACTGCTTTCCGTCGCCGCCGACATGCCGTTGGACCTCCGGCCCGGGCGCCTTGCGGATCGCCCGGAACCGACGTCGCACGGAACGTTTCATGCGGTGGGTATCCTGGATGCCTTTCCGATCGGGTGCCCGTACCGGCTTGGTGCGACGCCGACAAAGCGGGAGAAGGCAAAGCTGAAGGCGCTGGCCGAGCCGTAGCCAATGCGTCTGGCGATCTCTTTCATCCCCCCGTCCTTGCGGCGCAGCATGTCCTTGGCCAGCGCCATCCGCCACGACAGCAGATATTCCATGGGCGCCATGCCGGTCTGCTTTTGAAACCTGTCGAAGAACACCGACCGGGACAGCATGGCGGCGGATGCCAGGTCCTCGACCGTCCAGGCCCTGGCGGGATTCTCGTGTATCCGCCGGATTGCCGGGCCGAGATTCCTGTCGGCAAGACCCCGCAACAGGCCCGGCGTTTCCAACCCGGCGGCATCCGAGCGCAACGCCTCGATCAGAAGCAGCTGCAATTGCCTCTCGAGCACGATCTCCCTGGCGGGCCGGTCGCCTTGCGCTTCCTCGCGGATCATTTGCACGAGTGCGGTCAGGCGTGCCTGGCCCCGCACATGCAACAGGCCCGGCAGGAGCGCGAAAACCAGGGTTGCATCGGGGGCGCCGAAGGCCAGCCGACCGACCAGCACGCGCATATTGGGCATGCCGGTCGGATCGCCATGCCGCGTTTCATCGCCGAGCCGCGTGACCCGGAGCGGATCGCCGGCGTCATCCGTGTTTCCGGCATTGCTCGACATGGTGAAGCGGCAGGCGGCCGGAATGAGCACGAAATCCTTCTCCTCCAGCCCGATGTCCGGCTGTCCGTTGATGGCGAGCCTTGCCGATCCTTCGAGGATCACCGCGAAGAACGGGCTTGCGTCGCTCACGCCGTCCACGCGCCAATTGCCGGAGCCGCTCGCGACCTTGGAGAAGGGCAAGCTCGGCTGAAGCATGCTGACGATTTCGGCAAGGGGGTCGATCAACAGGACGATCTCTAAAGCAATCAGGACGCATCATTATAGAACGTCCGGAATTCACGGTCCACATAAGCGGCGTTGGAACACTGCGAAAGGATCTCTCATGAAAACCGTGCTCATTACCGGCTGCTCTTCCGGCTTTGGCCTCGATACCGCCAGGCTTTTCCTCGACCGCGGCTGGAAGGTCATCGCGACCATGCGCTCGCCGCGCATCGACCTTTTGCCGGTATCGGACAAACTGGTCGTTCTGCCGCTCGACGTCACCAGTGACGAAAGCGTGCGCAATGCCGTCGAGGCGGCGGGGCCGATCGACGTGCTGGTCAACAATGCGGGGATCGGCTGGCTCAATGCCCTTGAAGGCACCCCGATCGATATCGCCCGGTCCCTCTTCGAGACCAATACGCTCGGGACCATGCGCATGATCAGCGCCGTCCTGCCCCAGTTTCGCGACAGAAAGGCCGGCCTCGTCGTCAACGTGACCTCAAGCGTCACGATGAAGCCGTTGCCGCTCCTTTCGGCCTATACGGCCAGCAAGGCAGCCGTGAACGCCTTCACCGAATCGCTGGCACTGGAACTTGCCCCCTTTGGAATTTCGATCAGGATCGTGCTGCCGGGCGCCGCGCCGGAGACAAGCTTCGGCAGCACCGCGTTTTCAAGATTGGAAGAAAACGGCGGCTTCCCCGCGCCCTATGCCGAGTTTGCCAAGGGCGTGATCGCGGCCATGCGGGCATCGGGCGCTCCGAAGACCCGTTCGTCGGACGTTGCCGAGGCCGTCTGGCGCGCGGCCACCGATCCATCCGCCCCGATGCGCATCCCGGCAGGCGCCGACGCGGTTGCGCTGGATCGTTAGGTAAAGTCCCGGCCGCCCAGGCCGTCGTCCGATGCGGAGCCACCCGGCTCCGCATCGGACGACATCAGCATCCCTGACGCGCTCAGTCCGCAATCCGCCGGAAACTGACAATAGCCGGCAGTCGGGAATCCCCCCGGACGGTGCGGTCTGCTTGCTGCACCCGCCGCCACCAGCGTTCCAAAGGGATCGCCGCGGCGCGATCAGTTCGCGCTTAGCGTTCAAGGCAGGTTTTATAAGGGGTTACGGCAGCCTTTAACGCTTCCTTAACCAAGAATGTCATCATATCGGCTTCTACCATTCTGCACCCATGACGTGTGCGCCTCTTACAGTTTCAAGCATATTATGACCAGTATTCTGACGAATATCGGAGCGATGTCTGCGCTCCAAACCCTCCGTTCGATTTCCAGCCAGCTCGATGAAGCGCAGCGCCACGTTTCGTCCGGGCTCCGTGTGGGACAGGCTTCGGACAATGCAGCCTATTGGTCGGTCGCCACGACGATGCGTTCGGACACTATGGCAATTTCGGCCCTGGAAGACGCGC
>CAMLOC010000280.1 GCA_946481465.1 uncultured Shinella sp.
CATTCGCCTTCAAACAGGCGTCTGAGAGGCGGTGCCGCACGCTTTGCTGCTGCTAGGCTGGTCGAAGCGGGGACGGAGTTTTTCGGCCGCCTGGCCGAGCGGGCCGCCGCCGATGATCACGGCTTCGGCGCCGTCCTCCTCGATGCAGGTCCGCACCGCCCCGGCCAGCGCCTCGGTGAGAAGCGCCGGATCGGCGGCAAGGGCGACGGGGTCGCCCTCGGTACAGCGGATGCCGCGATAGAGATGGGCGAGGCCGAGATCGTGCGCCCGCTGGTCGATGGCCTCGATCAGGTCGGGCGTCGAGGTGGCGACGGAAAAGGCGCGGCCGCCCTGCGAAGCCTCGATCATCGAGGCTTCGCAGATGCCGACCACCGGAACGGCGACCTTGCGGCGAAGCTCGGCAAGGCCGGGATCACCGAAGGCGCTGACGATGATCCCCGCACAATCCCGCCCGTGCGCGGTGCCGAGTTCCACCACTTCAGCGGCGGAGGCGGCCAGTTGCGCGGGCGTGACGATCATGCCCGGGGCGCGGCGCGCGGTGGCGGTCTTCACCGCCATCCGCCCTGCCGCAGAGGTCAGCGCGATGGCGTGCATCATGTCGCTGGTGGCCTCGGAGCTGTTGGGATTGATCAACAGGATATGCGGGGTCATGCTCTTTTCAGGCTCCTGCTTTTGCCGGCGCCGCGACGAGATCGTCGCTTGCCGTGGTGGCGTCCGCGCGCTGCGTGATGTCCTCCATCGACATGCCGTAGGTTTCCGGCCCGAGGCGGATGCAGACGGCGAAGATGGCATACATGGCGGCCGCAAGCCCGAAGACGCCGGCCATGCCATAGCTGTCGAACAGGGCGCCCGAGATCGTCGGCACGAACGAGCCGGCCGCCGAGCCCGTCGCCAGGATGAAGGCAACGCCGAAGGCGCGGATGCGGGTGGGGAAGAGTTCCGGCGCATAGATCCAGATCGACGTGTTCAGGAGAAGCACGAAGAACTGGAAGAGCGCGCCGAAGAACAGCACCAGGTAGATGGTGGTGCCGAACTGCATGATGGAGAGCGCAGCCAGGCAGGCGCAGACCGCGCCGACGGTCAGCACGCGCTTGCGCGGGAAGTAATAGCCGAACATCGAGGCCGCGATGGCGCCGAGAACGCTGCCGCTCTGGATGATCATGCTGTAGAGCAGGCTGCCCTGCAGCGTATAGCCCATCGAGACGAAGATGACGGGCATCAGCGTCAGGACGGAAAGCTGCGCGCCGTAGCTCATCAGGATGGCGATGGACACCGGCACGATGCGGCCGAGGAACGGCGCGCGGAACAGTTCCTTCCAGGCGCCCTTGGCGCGCGGCGCCTCCTTGACGTTCTCCTTCGACAGATGCTCGCGCACCACGAGGTTCTTCGGCCGGAGCGAACCGGATTCCAGCACCGAGAGCACCTTGTTCGCCTCGTCTATCCGCCCCTGCGAGGCGAGGAAACGCGGCGTTTCCGGCACATAGCGACGGTAGAAGACGACGAGAAGGGCCGGCAGCGCCAGCGAGGCGAAGAGCCAGCGCCAGCTGTCCTCGCCCGGGAAGATGCTGAAGATCATCAGCCCGTAGACAGGAGCAAGGAAATTGCCGAAGCCGCCGGCGCCGACATTGACGAGCCCCGCCGCGGTCCCACGGAATTTCGGCGAGCAGAATTCCGACAGCATGGTGACCGCCGTGGAAATCTCGCCGCCGACGCCGAAGCCGACGATGGCGCGCGCAATGCACAGGAACATGAAGTCCGGCGCCAGCGCGCAGGCCGCAGAGCCCAGCGAGAACAGGAGCAGGTTGACCGTCAGCATGACGCGGCGGCCGTAGCGGTCGCCGAGAATGCCCGAAAGCAGGCGGCCGATGGCCGCGCTGCCGAAGGTGATCGTGTTCAGGAAGCCGATATCCGTGCCCGTCAGGCCCCAATGCTCCTTCAGGAGCGGGCCGGACACGCCGATCGTGTTCTGCTCGAAACTGTCGAACAGGCAGCCGATCAGCACCAGCGCGATGATCTGCTTGTGTGCGCCCGTCACCCCGATGCGGGTGAGCGCGCCCTCCAGTTGCCGGATGGCCGGCGATGACTTGCCGGACTGCACCATACCTTCTGCTGCCATAGTCTCCTCCTCTTGGCATCAGCATGAAAATCAATTTTCTTACAATACACGCATGAAATCTGTTTTTCAAGAAACTTCGCTCGGCATTCTTGCGAAGTCCGGCAAGTCGGTTACAAGCTTGATTTCGAAGTGAAAGGGGTGGCTCGGATGGGCTCTACGGATCGTTCGTTCCTGTTTCGCGTGCGCGATGCGCTCGACGACCTGCATCCGGCCGAGCGGCGGCTGGGCGAATTCGTCTGCGACTTCCCCGGCGAGCTTGCCAGCTATTCCGCCTCGGAACTGGCAAGGCTCGCCCAGGTCTCCAATGCAACCGTGACGCGCTTCGTCCGGCGCCTCGGCTACGAGAGCTACGAGGAGGCGCGCCGCCATGCCCGCGACGAGCGGGAAACCGGCTCGCGCCTTTTCCTGTCCGCCTCCTCGGATGCCGCCGGCGTCCAGTCCGTCGGCGCCCATGTCGCGCAGGGCATCGCCAATCTCGAAGGCACCTTCTCGACGATCACCGACGCGCAGGTGGATGCCGTCGCCGACGCGATCCTCGGCGCGCGCAAGACCTGGGTGGTCGGCTTTCGCAGCAGCCACGCCTTTGCCGACTACCTGCAATGGCAGATGACGCAGGTCGTGGAGAACATCGTCGCCATTCCCGGCGCGGGCCAGACGCTTGGCGAGCACCTGGCGAGCGTGACCGACCGGGACGTGGCGATCGTCTTCGGCCTGCGCCGCCGCGTGGCGCAGATGGAGACCATCCTCACGGCGATCGAGAAGAGCGGCGCGAAGCTGCTCTACCTCACGGACGAGGGCGTCACCCACCGGGCGAGCGCCACCTGGCACTTTCGCTGCCAGACGCTGGCGCCGGGTCCGCTGTTCAACCACGTCTCGGTGATGGCCGTCTGCCACCTCCTCACGACGCGGGCCATCGAACGCGCCGGCGCGGCCGGCCGCACCCGCCTGCGCGGCATCGAGCGCTTCGGCGATACGCTGGAAGAGCTGTAGACCGCTTCACCGTTCGAGGTGTTCGATCCTGCCGTTTTCCACCAGCGCTTCCGCCGGCGGCGGATGGGAGAGGAAATGCACCGGGCTCGCCGTCAGGCCATAGGCGCCGGATTGCAGCACGGCGACAAGATCGCCGGCCCGCAATTCCGGCAGGCCCGTATCGCGTGCGAGTGTGTCGAGCGGCGTGCAGAGCGGGCCGACCACCGTGGCCGGCAGGTCCGGCGCAGCTCTCATGCGGGCGGGGGCGACGACCGGGTAGTTGCGCTTGATGACCTGGCCGAGATTGCCGGAGGCCGCCAGATGGTGGTTCATGCCGCCTTCCAGCACGAGGAAGCGCACGCCGCGCGAGACTTTCACCGCATTGATCTCGCTGACATAGAGGCCCGCCTGACCGACAAGGAAGCGGCCCGGCTCGACGACGGCACGCGCGCCGGAAAGCAGCGGTTCGGCACGCATCAGCGCCGTCAGGCCGGGAATGGCGGCCGCCACGGCGTCGAGGTCGAGCGGCCTGTCGCCGTCGTAATAGGGGATGCCGAGGCCGCCGCCGAGGTCGATGGTGGCGAGCGGCCTTCCGCTCGTTCGGGCAACGCGCGCGGCCAGCGTGATGGCATGCCGCCAGCTTTCGATCAGCGCCGCCGCATCGAGGATCTGCGTGCCGCCATAGACATGGATGCCGACAAGCTCGATATTCGGCACGGCGGCGACGGCGGCGATCGCCGCATCCAGGTCCTCCTCGTCGAAGCCGAAGGCGGTCGCCTTGCCGCCCATGCGCATCGCGCCCGCTTGCACGGCGGGAACCGGGTTGATGCGCAGCGAGGCCCGCACGGGCCTGCCGATCGCCCGCAGCCGCTCGATCTCGTCCAGCCCCTCGATATGGATCTCGCCGATGCCTCCCTCGATCACCGCCGCAAGTTCCGCCTGGCGCTTGCCGGGACCGGCAAAGAGGATGCGCTCCGGCCGCGCACCGGCGGCGATGGCCGCATGGTATTCGCCGAGCGAGGCGATCTCGACGCCGGCGCCCTCCTCGAGGAACAGGCGGATGACGCCGCGGGCCGGATTGGCCTTGACCGAATAATAGATGGCAGCGAAGCCGTCGAGCGCGGCGGCGAGCCGCCGATAGGCGCCCCGCATGACCGTGCCGTCATAGATATAGGCGGGCGAGCCGACCGCCGAGACGATGTCGCGCACCGCAAGGCCGCCGACATGCAGGTCGTCGCCCTCGACCGCGAAAAGCGTACTCGCGAGCCCGTAGCCGTGGCGCGTCATCCTGATCGCGGGGTCAGCCATTTTCCGTGCGCTCCCTGACAAGCTGCCTGTAGTCCACCTTGCCATTCGGCGTCACCGGCAGCGCCTCGACCAGTTCCAGCGCGCGTGGCATCATATAGGCCGCAAGCCTGCCGGCGACCGCCTGCAGCACCGGCGCGGCCTCGACGCCCGGCTCCAGCGCCACGGCCACCGCATGGAGCTTCTGCCCGGCGAAATCGTCCGGCAGGCCGATGACGGCAACCTGGCGGAAGCGCCCGGTCGCCATGATCGCCTCTTCCACCTCCGACGGGCTGATGCGGTAGCCGGAGGATTTGATCATCGCATCGTTGCGGCCGATGAAGCTGAAGAAGCCGTCCTCGTCCTCCACCGCGAGGTCGCCGGAATAGCAGACGATATCGCCGCCCTCGTCCCTCGAACGGAAAGGGTTCTGCCGCAGCACCTTCGCCGTCTCCTCCGGCCGGTTCCAGTAGCCGCGCGAAACGGTCGGCCCGCGATGCACGAGAATGCCGGGCTCGCCCGGCTTCGCGCGGCGGCCGTCCTGCGTGACGATGAAGACCTCGCATTCGGGTATCGCCCTGCCGATCGAGGTCGGGCGGCGATCCAGCTCTTCCGGCGGCAGGTAGGTCGAGCGGAAGGCCTCGGTCAGCCCGTACATGAGAACGACCTTCGTTGCCGGCAGCATTCTCCTGAGATCGGCGACCGTGTGCGAGGGCACCGCCCCGCCGGAATTGGTGATATAGCGTAGATGCGGCAGGACCGTCTTGTGCAGGAGCGGTGCCGCCTTCGTCAGGATCGCCCAGATGGTCGGCACGCCGGCAAGGGCGGTGATCGCGTGGTCGCGCAGCGCGCGGACGATCTCGTCGCCGAAGCGGAAGGTCAGGATGACGGTCAGCGCTCCCTGCTCCACCGCGGTCAGGAGCTGGTTGAGGCCGTAGTCGAAGCTGAACGGCAGGATGGACAGGATGCGCTCGTCCGGCGTGATGGCAAGATAGGTCCGCACGATGCGCGCGCCCGCAAGGAGATTGCCGTGCGTTACCATCACGCCCTTGGGCCGGCCGGTCGAGCCCGACGTGTAGAGGATCGCCGCAAGGTCCTCGCCGATGGACTTATCTTTGATGGATGCGGGCGCCGTTTCCGCCATCTCCTCGACAAGAAGGATGCGCGGCTCGGCAACGCCGTGCAGGCTTTCGGCAACCATCGGCGCAAGGTCGCTACTGGTGATGACGATGCGGGCGGCGCAATCGGCCACGATATGGCTGATCTGCGGGCCGCGCAGCAG
>CAMLOC010000281.1 GCA_946481465.1 uncultured Shinella sp.
TTGTCGAGCACCACCGATCGGATGAGCGCGACGTTGGCCCAAACGCCGGCGTGCTGGGTCGAGCGAACATCCGGGTCGAGCAGGTCGAGGATCACGTGGTTGACGCGGTGATTGTCGACGACGGTGCACGACCGGACCGCCGGCGGGCACGAAGTCGAGCGTCCCGGCGATGGTGCCGCCCGCCAGCGCCAGCCGACCCGTGAACCCTCCCGGGTCCGAGCGGAGGTCGCCGCTGGCATGGGCGCCGCCGGCTTCGAGCTCGGCGATCGAGATCACGGTCCGCCCGCCTTTGGGCAGCAGGATGCGACCGTTGCTGGTGAACGGCCCGAGCTTCGAGCCGCCGCTCGCGCGATAATCGAACCCGGCAGCGGTCGGCAGCAGCAGCAAGCGCATCGCGCGGATTCCGAGCGCCTCGTTGGGCCGCTCCAGGAACAGGTCGATGCGCGGCCGCTCGATCCGGCCGTCGAGCGTCATTCGCAGCGGGCCGTATTTCGCCTGCCGTCCGGTCGCGACGATGTGAAATGTGCCGTCGCGGAAGCGTTGGCCCGACCCCGACATCCTAAGCTTGGGCGAATAAAGCTGCAGGTTGCTGAAATGGACGATCCCGTCACTGGCCTGCCCATGGTGGTGCCGGCGAGAAGTGCGCGCTGACAGACCCGGCAACCGGCCGCGACGGTGAGTGCCGGATAGAGATCGGCGCTCCGGCGATGCTTATGGACGTGAATGAAGGGAGCCGTTTGAAACGTGTCCTCCCGATCGCGTCGCCACACCATGCAAGGCAATGCGCCGTCCCGTCATCACAGGCAAGCACGGGTCCCCTATCGTGCGATCGGCTGGGGAGCGCCGACGGCGGCGGCCCGATAGGCGGCATCGATCATCGCGAAGGCCCGGCGGCCGTCCTCCAGGGTGACGGGCATCGGCCCACCGCGCTTCAACGCATCGACGAAGGCCCAGGCGACATGTTCGTGGAACACCCCCGTCTTGAACGAGGGTACGACCGGCAGGGCAGACCAGCCCTCCTCCCCGCCGCGCCGGAAGACACGCAGGAAATCCGCCTCGCGCGTCGGGCGCGAGGCGATGTCCACGCCCGACAGCAGGATCGAGCCCTCCGTGCCGTAGATCTCGATCGACGTATCGGCCGCGGCGAAACACCAGCTCGTCGTCACCTCGGCGATCATGCCGCCGGCATAGCGGAAGGTGGCGACCGCCGTGTCCTCCACCGGCAGGCCCAGCGTGGAGGAAAGCGTGGCATAGGCTGTTTCCGGCTCACCGAACATCCAGCGCAGGAAATCGGCCGCGTGCACGCCCTCGTCGAGCAGCGTGCCGCCCCCCGAGCGCGCGGGATCGACGAACCAGGCCGAGTGGAACGCCTCCGTCAGGCCGTGGCTATGGCCGTGCCGCACGCGGCACAGCGTCACCCGGCCGAGCGCCTTTTCCTTGAGAAGGCGCTCGATCTCGTGGTTGGCGGGGTCGAAGCGTTTCGGGAAGCTCTGCATGAAGCGGATGCCGGTGCGCTCCACCACGTCGGCGATGGCGTCGCACTGGGCCCTGTCGATGCCGAGCGGCTTTTCGCAGAGCACCGGCCGGCCGGCGGCGGCCGCCGCCTCCACCAGCGCCAGGTGGTCGCTCGTCGCCGAGCAGATGGCGACCGCATGGCTTCGGCGGATGAGGCCCGAAAGATCGCAAGCCACGTCAAGGCCGTGGCGGGCGGCAAAGTCGGCGGCCGCCGTTTCGGACGCATCCCAGACACCGACGACCTGCACCTCCGGCCGCTCCAGAAAGGCGCGGGTCCAGAAATTGGCGTGGTAGTGCTCGACGCCGAGTATCGCGATCTTCAGGCGCATCCGGCCTTCTCCCCTTCCCCGCCGACCGGCATTCGCGTGCCCGCCCGCGCTGCTGCGTAAAGCGTTTCCGCCACCTCGACCGAGCGCAGCCCGGCGGCGGCCGTGTCGTCGGCCGGCGCCTCGCCGCGTACGATGGACAGCCAGTGGCGATGATGGGCCGCGCCGAGCGGTTCCTCCGGCAGTTCGGGCGCCACCCAGCCCGCCGCGCCGGTGACGGAAGGCGCATGGATCGCCGCCGCGCCGCGCTCCGTGCGCAGCCAGACCGTGCCGCGCTCCGCATAGACTTCCAGACGAAATCGGTCGCATCCGGCAAGCTCGGTATAGCTCATCTCGTGGCTCACCCGCGCGCCGCCGGACAGCCGATAGGTGGCGAGCACATTGTCCTCGAGTTCCGTCCGCACGACCCGCCCGTCGGCAAGCCGGCGCTCGGGCTTCGCCGTCATCATGTCGGCGGCGACGGTTTCGACAGGGCCGAGGAGGTGCTGGACGAGATCGATGCCGTGCACGCCGAGCTGCATGACGACGCCGCCGGAGACGTTGCCGGGCTTGAAGAACCAGTCGTTCCAGTCCGCCCCCGGCGTGGCGTTGCGCAGGCGCACCGAATGGACCGTGCCGAGCGTGCCGGCCTTAATCTCGTCGCGCAGCCAGCGCACCTCCGGGAAATAGCGGTGCATGAAGCTCACGGTGAGGCGCCGCCCCGCCCGTTCATCGGCGGCGAGGATGGCGCGGCACTGGGCGCTGTCCAGCGCCATCGGCTTTTGCAGAAGCACCGACTTTCCGGCTTCCAGCGCGTCGATGGCGATGCGCTCATGCGTGTCGTCGGGCGTCGCGATCACCACGGCATCGATGGCGCTGTCGTCGAGGACGCGGCGATAATCCGTCTCCGCTTGGCCGATGCCGAGCGCTTCTGCCCGCGCCCGTGTCGCCTCCGCCCGCCTCCCGACGAGGGCGGCGACATTTGCCCCGCCGGCGGCGCGAAGGCCGTTGATGTGGTAATCGGCAATGAAGCCGGCACCGACGACGGCAACGGCGATCCGGTCGGCAGGCGAACGGGACATGGCGATCAATCCGCTTGAATGGCTAGAGCATTTCCAGCCGAAGCGAGATCGCTTCGGTGTCGGATAATGCGGTAAAAACAAGAATCTAGAACGTTTCCAGTGAACCGGAGTTTGCCGGAAACGCTCCAGGGACGCCCGCCCGCGGCAGGCGCCCGGTTTCTTCAGGGGGTCCACTGGCCCTCGACCGACACGGCAGCGGCATTCACCGCCTTCAGCGGGGCGGTATAGGTATAGGTCAGCACGTCCTTCGCCTCGCCCGGAATGCGGTTCGTCGCCTTCAGGTAATCGACGATCGCGGCCATGTCCTCGACATAGGACTGGTCGACATCCGGCGTGAAGGCATAGTCGCCGAGGAGCGCGGCATTCATCTCCACCGGTTGCTTCTGGAAGTCGGAGAAGATCTTCAACACCTCGTCCTTGTTGGCGGGGTCGGCCACATAGGCCTGCGCCCTGGCAAGCACCTTCACCAGCGCCTCCGTCGCGACGGGATGGGCGCGCACCCAGTCCTGCGAGGCCACCCAGACCGTGCGGTTGTTGGAGACGGCGACATCCTCGCCGTTGTTCTTGGCGAAGAAGCTCTTCGTGCCGGTATGCACGATCTTCGCCCCCTGTTCCTGCACGGCGCGATAGGGGAAGGGCTCCCAGAAGACGATGCCCTGGATCTCGTTGTTGGCCATGGCGGCCATCGCCTCCGGTGGCGCAAGATTCACCGTCTGGAGCTTCGTCTCGTCGAGGCCGTAGTGTTTTGCGACATTGGCGAGCAGCGCGCCGGAGGTGGAGGAGACCATGAGGCCGAGCTTCACCTTGGCCAGGTCTTCCGGATTCTCGACGCCGGCATCCTTGCGCACCGCGATCTTCTCCAGCCCGTGGCTGACGGCATTCGTGCCGAGGATCACCACCGGCACGCCGTTATGCGCCATCGAGACCGGCGGCAGGTTGCCGGGCGTCCAGAGCTGGATTTCGTCGGCAAGAAGCGCCTCGCCGGCGAGATTGCCGGAGGCGAAGGTCTTGAACTCGACATTCTTGAAGCCGGCCTCGTCGAACCAGCCCTTCTCCTTGGCGACGATGTGGACGAGGAACGGCAGGTCCGGGCCGATGCTGATGGACAGCGTATCGGTTTCCACGTCCGCGGCAGTGGACGGCCCCGCCGCAAGGAGCATGGCGGCCATGGCGGCGGATATCAGGGATTTCAAGGCGATGCGCATGTGGTTCTCCCTCTTGTTATAGGTCAGGCGCCGTGCCAGCGCCCGATCCAGCGTTTGATCGCGGCGCCGATGGCCGCGTCGGTAATGAGGTTGAGCGCGCCGATGAGCAGGATGCCGACGACGATGACGCCGACGGACCCGCCGGTATTGCGCTCGTTGATGATCATGTAGCCGAGCCCCCGGTCGGCGGCGACCAGCTCGGCGGCGACCAGCACCCCGAAGCTCAGGCCCCAGCCGATGCGCACGCCGGTCGCAAGGTCCGGCGCGGCGGCGGGAACCGCGACGCGCAGGAGCAGCGGCACGCCGCTGAGCCCAAACGTCTGCGCCGCCTTCAGCAGCATCGGATCGATGCCGCGCATGCCCTGATAGGCCGCCGTGACGACGGGAAAGAAGGCGCCGAGGAAGATGATGAAGAATTTCGACGGCTCGCCGAGGCCGAACCAGATGATCGCGAGCGGAATCCAGGCGAGCGGCGGGATCGGCCGCAGGAGTTCGATCAGCGGCCGCGCGAGAGCACCGAAACCGCGATACCAGCCGGCCGCGATACCGACCGCCGCGCCGGCCAGCGCACCCAGCAGGAAGCCGGAAAAGACGCGCAGCAGGCTCCAGAACAGGTTGTCGGCGACGGTTTCGGCCGTCAGCCGCTCGGCCGCCGCGTGGATGGCGAGCGACGGGCTCGGGAAGACCGCCGGGTCGATCAGCCCGGTGCGGGCGCAGATTTCCCAGGCAGCGACGGCGAGGATCGCACCGGCAAGGCCGAGGGTAAGGTCGCTGGCGATGGAAAGGCGGGATGGCGACTTCATCGACGCACCCGTTCCAGATCGCCGGCCCAGGGCAGCAGGGCCCGTTCCAGCATCGTCAGGCCGGCGGAGATGGCAAAGCCGATGAGGCCGATGACCAGCATGCCGATGATGGTGATCTCGCTGCGATAGAAGGTGCGCGCCTCCATGATGAGCGCGCCAAGCCCCTCTATCGTGCCGATCATCTCGGCCCCGACGATGACCATGAAGCCGACGCCGAGCGCCATGCGCGCGCCGGCGAAGATGCGCGGCAGGGCGGCGGGCAGCACGACGCTGCGATAAAGCTCCAGCCCGTTCACGCCGAAGGTGCGCGCGGCCCTGAGAAGCATCGGATCGACATAGCGCACGCCGGCGATCACATTGGACAGCATGACCCAGAAGCAGCCGTAGCCGATGAGGAAGACCTTGGTCAGTTCGCCCGCGCCGAACCAGACGATGACGAGCGGCAGGAGGCTGAGCGTGGCGACCGAGCGACAGAAGACGATGAGCGGCGCCGTCAGCTTGTCCACCACCGGCAGGGCGCCGATGACGAGGCCGAGCGGGATCGCCAGCGCCAGCGCCGCGCCGTAGCCCTGGAGGACGCGCAGGATGGTGGTCAGCGCATGCGACCAGATCGAGACGCCCGTTGGAAAGCCCGTCGTCGACAATTCGACGAAACCCCGGGCGATGCGGCTGACCGGCGGGAACTGGTAGGGCTTGAGGAAGCCGTAGCGC
>CAMLOC010000282.1 GCA_946481465.1 uncultured Shinella sp.
CATGGGCCTGTTTGAAATGCGCGACATGGCGGGGCTCGACGTGATCCGCCGCGTGCGCGAGCAGCGCCGCGAATGGGATCGGCCGGGCCGCTATCCGCTGGTGGCCGATCGCCTGTGCGAACTGCGCCGATATGGGCAGAAGACCGGTGCCGGCTACTATGTCTACGAGGGGAGGAAGGGGGCACCCGATCGGCTGACCGAGCGGATCATCGCCGAAGTGGCTGGCGAGCGCGGCATCGTCCGCCGTGCATTCGGCGATGACGAGATCCGGGACAGGCTTCTGGCCGTCATGGTGAACGCGGGCGCCCGGCTGCTTGAGAGCGGCATAGCGACGAGCGCGAGCGATATCGATCTGGTGATGGTCCACGGCTACGGCTTCCCGCGCTATCGAGGTGGGCCGATGCACTGGGCGCAACAGCAGGGTGTCGGTGAGATTTGCCGGCAACTGAGGAAGTTCGCCTCTGAGGATGCCGAGCGCCCGACTCCCTCTACTCTGCTCGAAACAGTGGCTGCCGAAGGACAGGGGTGGCCGTCCCTGTTGTCGCGGCCATAATCAATCGAAAGGACATATCCATGCGGGAAGCCGTAATCGTTTCCGTCGCGCGCACCCCCATCGGACGGGCTTTTCGTGGCGGCTTCAATGACATGCAGGGCCAGGCGCTGGCGGCGCACGCAATCGGCGCGGCTGTCGAGAGAGCTGGCGTGGAACTTCGGGAAATCGACGATGTCGTGATGGGCTGCGCGCTCCAGCAAGGCAGTACCGGCTTCAACGTCGCGCGGCAGGCCGCATTGCGTGCCGGCTTCCCCGTGAGCGTGCCGGGCATGACTGTCGATCGGCAGTGCGGCTCCGGCCTGATGGCGATCGCGACCGCCGCCAAGCAGATCATTGTCGATGGCATGACGGTCGTCATAGCCGGCGGGGTGGAATCCATCTCGTTGGTGCAGAACGACAAGGCCAACCAATATAGGGTCATCGATCCCTGGCTCGGCAATCAAGTGCCACAGCTCTACATGTCCATGCTTGAGACCGCAGAAATCGTTGCGGATCGCTATGGCGTTTCGCGCGAGGCGCAGGACGAATATGCCTATTCATCCCAGATGCGCACGGCGCAGGCGCAGCGCGAAGGGCGCTTCGATGCCGAGATCGTGCCTGTCGACGCTGCAATGCTGATGACGGACAAGGCCACCGGCGAGACCAGCCACAAGGCGGTGCGCGTGACGCAGGACGAGGGCAACCGGCCCGAAACGACGCTGGAAAGCCTCGCGGCTCTCCAGCCCGTATTCAGGGGCGGGCAGCGACTTTCGCAAGGACGGTTCGTCACCGCGGGCAATGCCTCGCAGCTATCGGACGGCGCGGCGGCGCTCACGCTGATGGAGGCATCGGAGGCGGCGCGGCGCGGGCTGCAGCCCCTGGGTGTCTACAGGGGCATGGCGGTGGCTGGATGCGATCCGGCGGAAATGGGCATCGGGCCGATCTTCGCCGTGCCGAAGCTGCTCGCCCAAGCGGGCCTTTCCGTCGAGGACATTGGCATCTGGGAGCTTAACGAAGCCTTTGCGAGCCAGGTTCTCTATTGCCGTGACAAGCTGGGGATCCCGCATGAGCGCCTCAATGTTTCCGGCGGCGCGATTGCGATTGGCCATCCCTACGGCATGTCCGGCGCCCGCATGGCCGGCCATATATTAATCGAGGGGCATCGCAGGGGCGCGAAATACGGCGTCGTCACTATGTGCATTGGTGGCGGCATCGGCGCTGCCGGCCTTTTCGAGATATTTTGAACCTTTCTCAATTTGCCCGACGGATCGATTGACAGGCCGGCAGAGAGCGCATAAAAAAGCACCCGACCGGTCGGTCGGGAAGCAGGGCAGGGAAGTTTCCTCTCGCCCCAGAACGAACGGACCTCATTTAGGAGCATGAGATGGAACTCGAGAAGGATGTGATCCAGTACGAACGGGCCGAGAATGGCATTTGCACCATCTGGCTGAATCGTCCCCATAAGCGCAATTGCGTCAGCCCGCAGCTTCTGCGCGAACTCGAAGTGGCGGTTGATCGCGCGGCGGCGGACGACGAGGCGCTTGCCGTGGTGTTCCGCGGCCGCGGCAATACTTTCTGCTCGGGAGCCGATCTCGATCAGCTTGTCGGCCCGGTGTTGCAGGAAACGACCACCTCGCTGCAGCTCGCGATCGATTCGGCCCGCACCTACGACAAGATCTACAACATGAAGAAGCCGACTATCGCGGCGGTCGAGGGCTATGCGGTTGCCGGCGGCTTCGAGCTGTTCATCTCGTGCGACTTCGCCCTGGCGACTTCCGACGCGAAGATCGGCGATTTCCACATCCGCCGCGCCCTGTTTGGCGGGGCCGGCCCGATCTATCGCCTGCCGCGCTATATCGGCATGCGCAAGTCCAAGGAACTGATGCTGACCGGCAAGCTGCTCACCGGCGACGAATGCGTCGAGTGGGGTTTGTGCAATGCCTCGTCTTCGGCCGATGAGTTCGATCAGTTGATCCAGGATTTCTGCGCACCGCTGATCGACAAGAGCCCATTCTGCATGTGGATGACGAAGATGGCGGTCAATCGCGGCCTCGACGCCGACACAAATTCGCTCATCACGCTTGAAACCATGACCTGCAACGTGGTCCATCACAGCCAGGACGCCAAGGAAGGCGTCAGCGCATTCCTTGAGAAGCGCAAGCCGGTCTGGACCGGGCGCTGAGGGCAGGCTGATACGGAGAGAAACGTCATGCCGGTATCAATGGTTGTGCTGGCTTCCCGTCCCCCCGAATGGACGGTGGAGCAGTTCACGATGTGGTGGCGGGGGGGGCATGCCGATATGGCCAAACGCCTGCCCGGTCTCATCGCCTACCGGCATGGCGCCGTCTACCATGATTACGATCACGCCGATGAGCCTGCCTGGGATGGTCATGCCGTCCTCACATTTCCTTCGCGAGAAGATATGGAGGTCGCCCTTGCATCGCCGCAATGGAAGGAGGCGGTCCGCCACGTGGGCAATATGAAGGGTAAGCGCATCTGCGTGCTCACCGACGAGGTTGATCTTCTGGCCGACGCGAAGGCTGCGGCCGGCCATGAATGAGGGCTATGCTTCCGGCTTCGTGCCCGGCCTTTTCCGGCTCGACGGCAAGGTCGCGCTGATCACCGGCGGACGCGGCGAACTGGCCGAGCTGATGGCCTCCGCGCTGGCCGATCTCGGGTGCGACGTCGCCCTTGCCTCACGCCATCAGGAGGATTGCGGGGCGCTTGCCGGAATACTTGGCGAGCGCTTCGGCCGGCGCGCGATCGGCCTTCGCTGCGACATCTCGGAGGAGGCCGAGGTCGAGCAGACGATCGCTGCGGTCGTCGATCGGTTGGGATCGCTGGACATACTGATCAATAATGCCGGCGCTTCCTGGTGGGGCCTGCCGCAGGACATTCCGCTCAAGGGCTGGCAGAAGGTGATGGACGTCAACGTAACGGGCACCTTCCTGGCTTGTCGCCATGCCGCCCGGCACATGATCGCGCATGGGGGCGGATCGATCGTCAATATCGCTTCGGTCGGCGCTTTCCTTTCCTACCGACCGGCGGACGGAAAGGTGGTGCCCTATACGACATCCAAGGCCGCCATCGTCCATCTGACCGCGGATCTTGCCGCGCAATGGGCTGACGATGGCATCCGCGTGAATGCCATCGCGCCCGGATCGGTCGAAACCGGCATGACCGAGACATTGACCGAAGACATCCAGCAGAAGCTGAAGGACGGCATTCTCCTTCGCCGTTTCGGCAAGCCGCTGGAAATGGCCGGAGCCCTCGCGCTGCTGGCTTCCGACGCGGGCAGCTTCATGACGGGCCAGACCATATTGGTGGACGGAGGGCAATCTCTTGCCTGAAGCTCTTGCCGAGACATTTTCGGCCCAAGGCCTCGAATGGGACGGCCGCTCCCTCTGGTCGCAATTTGATTCTCTCGCCAACGCGGAGGGCGCCGCCCTTGCCGTCATCGATGCAGAAGGGGGCCATTGGACACGAAGTCAGTTGCAGTCGCGCGCGCTTACGCTGCGAAACGCCTTGCGGAAGCAGGGCATAGGTCCGGGCGACCGGGTGATGATCGAATCGCGCAAGAACGTGGTCACGATGGCGGCGGTGCTCGCCATATCCTCGCTGGACGCCATTGCATGTCCCTATGGAGACAAGCTCAGCGACGCCGATCTCGCGGCACTGGAAGCACGGCTGGGGCATCGGCTGCGGTTCTGCTGGAAACGGCCGGAAACACCGGCCGGAGAAATTGACGGGCTCTACCTCGGGCTTCCCCCTGAAGGTGCAGCCGCGTCCGACGACGAGCGCAATGCCCGCACCGCGCTGATCGGCTTCACGTCGGGAACGACGGGCGTTCCCAAGGCCGTCATGCACAGTCCGGTGGCCGTCAATTACGCCGCGCGCGCCTGTGCGCATATTGCCGGATTGCAGTCGGGCGAGCCGATCCTCGCGATCGTCCCGTGGGACAGCGCGCCCGGTTATACCTTCACCCTGCATTTCAGCCTGTCGCTTGGTCATCCACTGGTCATCGTCGATCCATGGGATCCGGTCATGGCACTTGATCTCGCCGAGAAGCATCGCTGTGCCTGGGGCATCTGCGTACCCACGCATCTCTTTACGATGGTGGAGGCGGCAAGGAAGGGGGCATGGGCGGGCAAGCTGGCATTGCGCGCGATTGCCGTGGGCGGCAGCTCGATGACACCGGAATTGATCGTCGACGCCGAGAAATTGCTGGGCATTCGGGCGCTGCGCATGTTCGGGATGTCGGAGTGCATGGGTCATGCCTCGACCCGCCCGGACGACAGCCTGGACAGAAGGCTGCATTCGGACGGTCGGCCCTTCCCCGGCACCGAGGATCTGGCGTTCGATGCCGATCTGCAGCCGCTCGGCCCCGGTGAGCGCGGACAGGCAGGCGTGCGTGGTCCTTCACTCTTCCTCGGCTATTGCGAAGGTCTCGGCGACGGCGCCCAGCAGATGACACCTGGAGGCTATCTGCTGACAGGGGATGAAATCATTCGGGACGAGGAAGGCTATCTCAAGGTCGTTGGCCGCATAAAGGACCAGATCATTCGCGGCGGCTTCAATATCGATCCAGCGGAGATCGAACGACTGTTGCTGCGCATGGAGGCGATCAGGGAGGCGGCGGTCGTGCCGGTTCCCCACCCCAAGCTCGGCGAACAGGCCTGCGCGGTTTGCGTGGTGCGGCAGGGTATGGAGGCGCCAAGCCTGGACATGCTCACGCGGAATCTGGCCGAGCAGGGTCTCTCCAAAAAGAAATGGCCCGAGCATCTGCTGATCGTCGATGCCTTGCCAGTGAGTGCCAATGGCAAGATCGACAAGAAGGCGCTGGCCACGCAAGCCGAGCAGATCGTGGCGGAATGATACGATCCTGCGTTCGCCGCCAGAGCAGCGCACAATAACGCTTCGGACGCCGAAGCACATGGAATGGGAAGGATCCGATGGAAGATCCCGCAGGCACGCCGGCATATTCCGCCGCCCGACGCCGGATGGCGATGGTGCTGCTTTTCGCGGTGTCGGCGTTCAATTATATCGACCGGACCATTCTCTCGATCCTGCAGGTTCCGATCAAG
>CAMLOC010000283.1 GCA_946481465.1 uncultured Shinella sp.
TCAAGATCGCCGATGGACCCGGTTCCGACGACCAGCAACCAGATCGCCCTCTCCCGCGCGACGCGGCGGCAGTGGGCCGCGTTCGCCGTCGTCGTCCTTGCCCTCGCCCTCGCCGCGCTCCATGCCGCCGGCCTTTATGGCCGCGCCTCGGCCCTGTCGGCGCTGGAGGAACAGGGGCGGACCGATGCGAACCTCAAGGTCGCGCTGCTGCAGGCCGTTCTGGAACGCCCGCGCGCCCTTCCCTTCCTCCTGTCCCGCGACCGGGACGTCACGGAGACCCTGGCAGGCGCCGACCCGGCCAAACGCGCCTTTCTCGACCGCAAGCTGGAGGAGCTGGTCGCCGGCACCGAGGCGGCGGTGATCTATGTCATCGACGACACGGGCGTGGCGATCGCCGCCAGCAACTGGCGCGAACCGACGAGCTTCGTCGGCAACGACTATTCGTTCCGCGCCTATTTCTCCCGCGCGATGGCGGAGGGCACGGCGGAGCATTTCGCGCTCGGCTCGGTCAGCAAGAGGCCTGGCCTCTACATCTCGCACCGCATCGGCCCGGCCGCAGCGCCCCTCGGCGTCGTCGTCGTCAAGATGGAATTCGACCGGCTGGAGCGCGACTGGCACGAAACGCAGCGCCCCTCCTATGTGGTGGACGCCAATCGCGTGGTGCTGATCACCAGCATCCCCTCCTGGCGTTTCATGACCACCGAACCGCTGCCGGCCGAAAGCCTCGCGGCCATTCGCGACAGCCTGCAATTCGGCGCGGCCCCGCTCGCCCCCCTTCCCTTCACGCCCGTCGAGGGTGGCCCGTTGCTGCGCGCCGTCCAGCCCGGCGGCGGCGCGCAGACCTATCTTCGCATAACGGCGCCCGTCGCCACGACGCCATGGCATTTCGAGTATCTCATGCCGACCGGCAGCGCCGTCGCCGCCGGCGTGCGCGAGGCGCGCCTTGTAGCCCTCCTCGCCGTCGGCGCGATCACGCTTGCCGCCGCTTTCACGCTGCGCCGGCGTCAGGCGGCGCTCGCCAACGCCGCGCGCGACCAGGCGGCGCGCGAAGAACTCGAACGCCGCGTCGTCGAGCGCACGCGCGACCTCAGCCTTGCCCGCGACCACCTGCAGGCCGTGCAGCAGGACCTGGTGCAGGCCAACCGGCTCGCCATCCTCGGCCAGGTCGCCGCCGGCGTGGCGCATGAGATCAACCAGCCGCTCGCCACCATCCGCGCCTATGCCGACAATGCCAAGGTCTTCCTGGCGCGCAACCGGCCGGAACCGGCACAGGAAAACCTCGACCTCATCGCCGGCCTGACCGACCGGATCGCCGGCATCACGGAGGACCTGAAGGCGCTGGCCCGCAAAGGCCGCACCGCCGAGGAGCCCGTCATGCTGCAAGAGGCGATCGATGGCGCGATCCTGCTGCTGCGCAGCCGCTTCACCGGCCGGCTCGATCGCCTCGCCATCGCCCCCCTGCCGGAAGGCCTGCGCGTCGCCGGCAACCGGCTGCGGCTCGAGCAGGTCTTCATCAACCTCTTCCAGAACGCGCTCGAAGCCGTCGAGGACCGCGCGGACGGGCGCGTCGACGTCACGGCCGCCGCGGGGGAGGACGGTGTCGTCGTTTCCATCGCCGACAACGGCCCCGGCCTGCCGGCCGCCATCCTCGCCTCGCTCTTCGAGCCGTTCAACACATCGAAGGAGAAGGGTCTCGGCCTCGGCCTCGTCATCGCCAAGGACATCGTCTCGGACTATGGCGGCAGGCTGGAGGTCGAGACAAGCGCGCGCGGCGCCGCCTTCCGCGTCCACCTCAGAAAGGCTGAAGAATGACCGTGCCGGTCCTCCTCGTCGACGACGACAGGCAGCTTCTGCGCGCCACGGCCCAGACGCTGGAACTCGCCGGCTTTTCCGTGGCGCCGCTCGGCTCCGCCGCCGAGGCGCTGGAAAGGCTCGACGCGGATTTCGCCGGCGTCGTCGTGTCGGACATCCGCATGCCCGGCATGGACGGGCTCCAGCTCTTTACGCGCATTCGCACGCTCGACGCCGAGATCCCGGTCGTGCTCGTCACCGGCCACGGCGATATCGCGACGGCGGTCAAGGCTATCCAGGAAGGGGTCTACGACTTCATCGCAAAACCCTTTCCCGCCGAGCGACTGGTCCAGTGCGTCCAGCGCGCGGCGGAAAAACGCAGCCTCGTCATGGAAAACCGCCGCCTGCGGGAAAGCGCCCGGCAGGCGGAGGACGACTTCCCCCTGATCGGCCAGACACCGGCGATGGACCGGCTGCGCCAGACCTTGCGCCAGATCGCCGATACGGATGTCGATGTGCTCGTGACCGGCGAGACGGGCAGCGGCAAGGAGGTCGTGGCCCGCCTGCTGCATGGCTGGAGCCGACGGGCGAAGGGCAATTTCGTCGCGCTCAACTGCGGCGCCCTGCCGGAACAGGTGATCGAGAGCGAGCTTTTCGGCCATGAGCCCGGCGCCTTCACCGGCGCGCAGAAGAAACGCATCGGCCGCATCGAACATTCGAGCGGCGGAACGCTCTTCCTCGACGAACTGGAAAGCATGCCGCCATCCACGCAGGTCCAGATGCTGCGCGTGCTCGAACTGCGCGAGGTGACCCCGCTCGGCACGAACGAGGTCAGGCCGGTGGACATCCGCATCGTCGCGGCGGCCAAGGTCGACCTTGCCGATCCCGCCCAGCGCAAGACCTTTCGCGAGGACCTCTATTACCGCCTGAACGTCATCTCCCTTTCCATCCCGCCGTTGCGCGAGCGCCGCGAGGATATTCCGCTGCTGTTCAGCTATTTCGCCGAGCGGGCCGCCCGGCGCTTCCAGCGGGCGGCGCCTGGTCTTTCGGCCGAAATCCTGCGCCACCTGCGCGAACACGACTGGCCCGGCAATGTGCGCGAACTCTCCCATTTCGCCGAACGCACGGTATTGGGCATGACCGCGGCGGCACTGGCGCAGCAAGGCACCTCCTCCGAAGCCGGCGGCGGCGCGGGCTCGCTGCCGGAGCGGCTGGAACGACTCGAGGCCGAGATCATCCGCGATACGCTCGGCGCCCATGACGGCAACGTGCAGGAAACGATTGCCGCCCTCGGCATCCCGCGCAAGACCTTCTACGACAAGCTCCAGCGCCACGGCATCGTCAGGCGGGAATTCTCCACGACCGGCGGGAAGCCTGTTCCTTCGAAACCCGATCCTTGAGGGCCGCAGCGGGGAGGCTGGCAAGGCCGCTCCGTCCCGGGTTGACTTGCGGAGCCATTTACGTTGATATCAACATCACTGGGCAACGGCCGGTCTTGAGGACGGGCGAAACGATAACCACGAGGAGGAATGAAGCATGAAGATCGTCACGAGCTTGAGCTTCCAGGGGCAGTGCCGCGCGGCATTCGAATTCTACGCGGAGGTGCTGGGCGGCAAGATCACCGCTGCCTTCCCCTATGGCGAGGCGCCGCCGGAGATGCCGATCAGCGATCCGAAATACAAGGACTGGCTGATGCATTGCTGGCTGGAGGTCGGCGACCAGGCGCTGATGGGCGCCGATATGGATGCCGCCTGGGCGCCGAACATCGACAAGCCGAAGAACGGCTTCGACGTGACGCTGCACACCACGGACAAGGCCGAGGCCAAGCGCTGGTTCGACCGGCTCGCCGAAGGCGGCAAGGCCGTCATGCCGTTCGGAGAGACCTTCTGGTCGCCTGGCTTCGGCTCCCTCGTCGACAAGTTCGGCGTTCCGTGGATGATCAACAGCATTCCCGCCGCCGACTGGAAGCCGACACAGGGTTGACGCGTCCTCCCCGTTGAGCGCGCGCCGGCAACAGCGCACGCTCAACGGGGCTTGAATTCGACCAATAGCGACTTCAACTCGATTTCGCGCACGCGCCGCGCCGCTTCGTCCGGGCTCACCCAGGCGAGCCGGCGCTCGCCCTTTTCCTTGAACTTCGCGGCAAGCTCGGTGGCTTCGATCTGGAACACGTCGACGACGCACGGCGCCACGTCGCCGTCGTCCAGGAGCTTCAGATAGGTATAGCTGCCGACCGGCTTCTTGTGCACCTTCCCCCGGATGCCAGCCTCCTGGAAAGCCTCGATCGCGGCCGCTTCATGGGGTTTCCGGTCCTTCATCGGCCAGCCCTTGGGAATGATCCAGCGGCCGGTGGCGCGCGAGGTCACCACGAGGATCTCGATACCGTCCCCCTCAGGCGCACGGCGAAAGCACAGGGCGACATATTGCTGGCGAAACGCGCCCGAAAACAGCTTTTCGGGGGCAGCCGCCAGCTTCTGCAGAAGGGTCTTGGGCCTGCGGATCTTCTGCGCCTTGGTCTTCTTGGTCGTTTTCAGGGCTCTTGCCGCCAAGCATCGGAAATAGGGCGAAACCTATGACGAGTTGCCCACCCATGTCAAAGGCGCCTCCCCGGACTGTTTAAAGCATCGCGAAACCCCGGCTCCGCCGGGGCTTTTTGTCTACTTGGTCGCCTGGAAAAGGCGATCCCTTGAGCCGGTCAGATGCTCGTGCATGAGCTGACGCGCCCGCGCGCCGTCGCGGGCGGAGATCGCCTCGGCTATCGCCTCGTGCTCCGCGAAGACCCGGGCAAGGCCGGCCGCCTCGCGCTTCACGGAGGCGCCGTGGAACCGCATGCCGACGGCGATATGATCCTTCAGCGCCTCCATGGCGGTGAAGAAATAGCTGTTCTGCGCGGCGCGGGCGATTGCCAGATGGAACTGAAAGTCCGCATCCTCCCGGTGGGATTGCCGGTTGGTGGCGTCCCGCATCAGTTCCAGCGCCTGGCGGATCGCGGCAAGCGCGCCGGCATCATGGCGCTCGGCGGCGGCGGCGGCCGCCGCCGGCTCCACGGTCAGGCGGAACTCGTAACAGTTCAGGAGGTCGGCGACGTTTTCGAGCTGCCCGAAGCCGAGCGGCTCGCGCATGCCGACGGCGCGAACGAAGCTGCCTGCCCCGCGCCGGGAATAGATGAAGCCCTGCTCGCGCAGCCGCCGCAGGGCTTCCCGGATGATCGGCCGCGACACTTCGAACTCGATCGCCAGGTCATGCTCGGTCGGCAGGCGCTCGTCCGGCTTGTATGCCCCGGACTTGATGGCACGGTGCATGCGCTCGAAGACGAGGTCGCCGAGGCTTCTGCGTGCTGTTCCGTTCTCCAGTCCCATCTCTTACCCTGTCTTGCGGCGCAGCCGGCCCGCGATCTCTCTCAGCGTATCCGGCGGCCCAAATCCTCCCGATTTGGCGATAATGCAATGTCCTTTGGCGTGCGCCAAGCCCAGCCCCGGCAGGCATTCGCCAAGCAGGCGGAAACGCGCGATCCCCATTTTCCCAAGGACGGCTTCCGCCGTCGCGCCGCCGGAAAGAAGCAGCACCGAGGCCGCATCCGTCAGCTCCGGACAAACGCTCTCGGCGAGCGCCTGCGAGACCTCTTCGGCAGTCGCAGCCCCCTCGCCCGGCACCGCCTGTACCAGCGTCAGCATCTCCTCGTCGGCGCCTGCCGCGCCGAGGCGGCCGTTTGGCGCCGGCAGGTAGCGCAGGGTGCCGGCATCGCGCAGCGCCGCGATCTGCGCAAGAGTGATCGGATCGCGCGATCCGATCACGAACAAGGCC
>CAMLOC010000284.1 GCA_946481465.1 uncultured Shinella sp.
TAACCTCATGCGGCCGCCGTTTCCGAGAGGTCCGCCACCACCGTCTCGGCCTCGGCGAGGGTGAGGAAGGTGCGGTGCTTCCACTTCGTCTCCTGCTCGGAGAAATCGGAGCGGAAGTGGCCGCCGCGGCTTTCCTCGCGCAGATAGGCGCCTGTTGCGATGAGCTTTGCCGTGGTGACGATGTTGTGGAAGCGCATACGGCTGTTTTCGCGCTCCAGCGCGGCGATCTCGCGGATCGCCGTCTTCAGGCCCTCGCGGCTGCGGATGACGCCGACATGGTCGCTCATGACGCGGCGCAGGCGCTTCAGCGCCGGGCTGTCCTCGATGGTGACGAGGTCGTCGCTCTCGCCGGCATTCTTGCCCCAGTCGTTGATCTTCGGCTCGGGCAGCATGCCCTTGATGTTCTCCGCGATGCGCGCGGCGAAGACCACGGCTTCGAGCAGCGAGTTGGAGGCAAGGCGGTTTGCCCCGTGCACGCCCGTGGAGGTGACCTCGCCGGCCGCCCACAGGCCGTCGATCGAGGTGCGGCCTTCCGCATCCGTCAGGACGCCGCCCATGTGGTAGTGCACGGCGGGCACGACGGGGATCGGCTGGGTGACGGGGTCGATGCCGGCGGCGATGCAGGAAGCGTAGACCGTCGGGAACATGTCGGGGAAATGCGCGCCGACCGCCTTGGTGCAATCGAGGAAGGCACCGCGCCCGGCCTGCACCTCCGCGAAGACGCCGCGCGAGACGATGTCGCGCGGGGCGAGCTCGCCGTCCGCGTGGATATCGAGCATGAAGCGGTGGCCGGCGGAATTGACAAGGTGTGCACCGTCGCCGCGCAGCGCCTCGGTGGCGAGCGGCGCGGGGTCGCGGCCGATATTGATGGCGGTCGGGTGGAACTGCACGAATTCCGGATCGGCGATGATGGCGCCGGCCCGCGCGGCCATGCCGACGCCCTGGCCGCAGGCCTCCCACGGATTGGTGGTGACGGCATAGAGATGGCCGACACCGCCCGAGCAGAGCACCACGGCGCGGGCCGGGAAATGCACGCGGTTCTTCGACTGGCCGGCATCCGGCCGTGCCACGACGCCCGAGATGAAGCGGCCCTCGCGCACCAGCTCCTCGACGACATAGCCTTCGAGGATCCGGATCGACGGCGTTTTCCGCACGGCGGCTATCAGCGCCTCCATGATGGCCTTGCCGGCCATGTCACCCTTGACGCGCACAATGCGGCGCTCCGAATGGGCGGCCTCGCGGGAAAGCAGCAGCTTGCCCTCGAGGTCGCGGTCGAAGGGCACACCGTATTCGAGCAGGTCGTGGATGCGCGCCGGGCCCTCGGAGACCATGAAGCGCGCCATCTTCTCGTCGACGATGCCGGCGCCGGCTTCGAGCGTGTCGGCGACGTGCTTTTCGAACGTGTCGCCGGGGCTCATCGCCGCCGCGATGCCGCCCTGCGCCCAGGCGGAGGACGCCCCCTGGCCGATCGGCGCGGCGGCGAGGATGGTGACGGGACGCGGCGCGAGCTTCAGCGCGCAGAACAGGCCGGCAAGCCCGCCGCCGACGATGACGATATCATCGATGCCGTTCCAGGATTGCGGGCGGAAACTGTCAATGGGCATGTTCTATCCTCCGAGGCGCCACCAACCCGATCTGCCCCTCACCTGCCTGCCGGCATCCTCTCCCCGCAAGCGGGGCGAGGAGCGATGGGCTCACCGTTCTGCCCCTTCTCCCCGCCTGCGGGGAGAAGGTCCCGGCAGGGGGATGAGGGGCGAGGACGGCAGGATCGATCGATTTGGTTCGCGCTGCCTCTCTCCAATGGCGCACATGGCGCCGCATTATTGCTTCAAATTCACCATCCGCTCGACGGCAAGGCGGGCGCGATCGGCGATCGCCGGATCGACCAGAACCTCCTCCGTCATGTTCACCAGGCTGTCGAGAATCTTCGGCAGCGTGATGCGCTTCATGTGCGGACAGAGATTGCACGGCTTGACGAAATCGACGCCCGGCAGCTCGGCCTGGATGTTGGAGGCCATGGAGCATTCGGTGACGAGCAGCACGCGCGGGGGACGGTTGTCCTTCACATAGTTGATCATGCCGGCGGTGGAGCCCGCGAAATCGCAGACGGCGATGACGTCGGGATGGCATTCCGGATGGCCGATGATCTCGATGCCGGGATGGGCCTCCTTGTAGGAGAGCAGCTCGGCGGCCGTGAAGCGCTCGTGCACCTCGCAGTGCCCTTTCCACGTCAGGATCTTCTTGTTCGTCTGCTTGGCGACGTTCATCGCCAGGTACTCGTCCGGAATGCACAGCACCGTATCGCTCTCCAGGCTCTCGACGACGGCGAGCACGTTGGAGGAGGTGCAGCAGATGTCCGTCTCCGCCTTCACGTCGGCGGAGGTGTTGACATAGGTGACGACCGGCACGCCGGGATAGCGCTGCTTGAGCAGGCGCACGTCCTCGCCGGTGATCGAATCCGACAGCGAGCAGCCGGCCTTCGCATCGGGGATGAGCACCGTCTTTTCCGGGTTCAGCAGCTTGGAGGTCTCGGCCATGAAGTGCACGCCGCACTGGATGATGACCTCGGCATCCACCCTGGTGGCGTCGCGGGCGAGCTGCAGCGAATCGCCGACGATGTCGGCCACGCAGTGGAAGATTTCCGGCGTCTGGTAATTGTGCGCGAGGATGACCGCGCCGCGCTCCTTCTTCAGCCGGTTGATGGCGGCGACATAGGGCGCATAGACCGGCCATTCGAAGGCGGGGATGAACTGCTTCACCTTCTCGTAGAGGTGTTCCGTCTCACGGGCGATCTCGGGCGTGAAGGTCAGATCCGGCTTCTCGACGACACCGAAGCGCTCCGCGGCAGTCAGCGGACGAGCGGCCTCGGCCATCCCCGCATGCTGGGCCAGAACGGTCATGGAACCCTCCCTTTCTTCCGCCGCCCTCCGGCGGAAAGGCTATTTTGCTCAATTTGAGCATAATAGCTCCAAAACAAAACCGGCATTGCCGGTGGTTCAGATTTAGAAACTTTTGTGACGGTTTGCAAGGAGCCCCGTCCGAATTCCTTCGGGCGGGGCAAAGGGTCCGGATCAGGCGGCGGCCGGGCGGGCCACGCCCCTCTCCTCGATCGGCCAGTGCACGATGGCCGCGAAGATGCCGAGCGCCGCGCCGAGCCACCAGACCGGATCGTAGGTGCCGAAATGGTCGTAGAGGTAGCCGCCCATCCACACGCCGAGGAACGAGCCGACCTGGTGCGAGAAGAAGACGATGCCGCCGAGCAGGCCGAGATGCTTCGTGCCGAACATGATGGCGACGAGGCCGTTGGTCGGCGGCACGGTGGAAAGCCAGAGCAGGCCCATGACGATGGCGAAGACGATGACCGAGGCCGGCGACTTGGGCAGGAGGATGAAGGCCGCCACCGCGACCGAGCGGGCAAGGTAGATATAGGCGAGGAAATACGGCTTCGAATAGCGCTGGCCGATGAAGCCGGCGGCGAGCGAGCCGATGATGTTGAAGAAGCCGATCAGCGCCAGCGCGATGACGGCATAGCGCGCATCGATGCCGATATCGCCGAGATAGGCCGGAAAATGCGCGGTGATGAAGGCGACCTGGAAGCCGCAGACGAAGAAGCCGGCGACCAGCAGCAGGTAGCTGCGATGGCCGAGCGCCTCGCGCAGCGCCTCGCCGATGGTCTGCTTGTATTCGCTCGCCGCCGTGATGCCGGAAGAGGAGTTGCCGCGCAGCGGAATGGCGATGAGCGGCACGACGAGCATCAGCATGCCGAGATAGACGAGGCTGTCCGACCAGCCGTAGGCGCTGATGAGGCCCTGCGACAAGGGCGCGAAGAGGAACATGCCGGCCGAGCCCGCGGCCGTGCAGATGCCGAAGGCCATGGAGCGCTGGTCGGGCGTCACATTGCGCGCGAAGGCCGACAGCAGGATGCCGAAGGAGCCGGCGCCGACGCCGAGCCCGACCAGCACGCCGCCGCCGACATGCAGCCAGAGCGGCGAGGTGCCGAACGACATGAGGACAAGCCCGAGCGCATAGACGAGGCCCGAGACGAGCAAGACCCGCCAGGTGCCGAACTTGTCGGCGATGGCGCCGAAGAACGGCTGGCTGACGCCCCAGGCAAGGTTCTGCAGCGCCATGGCAAGGCCGAAGGTGGTGCGGTCCCAGCCGGTATCCTGCAGCATGGGCAGCTGGAAGAAGCCCATCGCCGAGCGCGGCCCGAAGGTGAGCACGGCGATCAGCGAGCCGGCAATGATGATGAGCCACGGCATGGGCCGGCTGGCGGCAGGCGCCGCAACGACGGATGGGGTGGACATGGTGCGTCTCCGGGATTGAGTGGCGGGACCCTACGCCGCACCTTTCATGAACAAAAGCGAAATTAATTGACCGGACGATCAACCGGATTGATGGCATTCCGGCACGCCGCCGCATGTGCTTGACCCAAGTGCATTTTGGGCGCATGTCCCCATCAGGCGTCACACAGCGCCAACCGAACCCGGATAGGATCATGGACCCCGACAGTCGACTATCGAGAGCAACCGAGCGACCGGTCCGGTAAGAGCCCCGAAAGGCTTTGCTCCGGACGGCGAGAATGCCTCCAAGGAGCAAAGCATGCTGCAAATCTATGCCCGCAGGGCGGACCGCTTCTGCCTGCGTGACATTTCCAACCCGGCCATCGAGCAGGCCATCGCCCCGGCCCTCTGGTACGACCTCCTGAGCCCGACGCCCGAAGAGGTGGCGGACGTGGAGGCGGCTCTTCATGTCTCCATCCCGACGCGCGAGGAGATGGAGGATATCGAACTGTCGGCCCGGCTCTACCAGGAGGACGGCGCGGAATTCATGACGATGACGGCGCTCACCAATCTCGACGGCGACGAGCCGATGAAGATGCCGGTGACCTTCATCCTTACCGGCCCGACGCTGGTGACGGTGCGCCATGCGGATGCAAAGCCCTTCGCGACCTTCTGCCACCGGGCGCTGCGCGGCAACGGCCACAGCTACGAGACCGGCGAGGACGTGATGCTCGGCGTCATCGAGGCGGTCATCGACCGCATGGCGGACGTGCTGGAACGGCTCGGCAACGAGATCGACGGCATCTCGCGCGGGGTCTTCCGCAGCAAGGCAGGCCCCTCCACCAAGAAGACGCGGGACCTCGAGGCGCTGATCGAGCAGCTCGGCCGCAAGGGCGATTTCCTCTCCGGCGTGCGCGAAAGCCTCGTCAGCATCTCGCGCCTCGTCGCCTATCACGCGGCGGTCGAGAGCCCCACCCGCCGGCCGTCGAAGGAGATCCGCCAGCTCGTCAAGCTCGTGCAGCGCGACGCCGCCTCGCTCGGCGACCATGCCGCCTTCCTGTCGGGCAAGATCAACTTCCTGCTCGACGCGACGCTCGGCCTCATCAACCTGGAGCAGAACCAGATCATCAAGATCTTCACCGTCGCCTCGGTCGTCTTCCTGCCCCCGACACTGGTCGCCTCGGCCTACGGCATGAACTTCGAGCTGATGCCGGAGCTGCAATGGACCTTCGGCTATCCCTATGCGATCGGCCTGATGATTTTCTCCGCCCTGATGCCGTTCCTCTACTTCAAGCGGCGCGGGTGGGTTT
>CAMLOC010000285.1 GCA_946481465.1 uncultured Shinella sp.
CTGTTCGCCTTCTCCTCGGAAAACTGGAACCGGCCCGAGAGCGAGATCACCGACCTGATGGGGCTTTTGAAGACCTTCATCCGGCGCGACCTTGCGCTGCTGCACCGCGAGAACGTGCGCATCCGCGTCATCGGCGACAAGACGAACCTGTCGAGCGACATCCTGCCGCTCTTGCTGGAGGCCGAGGACACGACCCGGGCGAACACCGGAATCACCCTCGTCATCGCCTTCAATTACGGCGCGCGCGACGAGATCGCCCGCGCCATGCGCCGGCTTGCGGCCGACGTCGCCGCCGGCCGCCTCGCGCCGTCCGAGATCACCGCGGAGCGCATCGGCGCCTCGCTCGACACGTCCGGCATCCCCGACCCCGACCTCATCATCCGCACCAGCGGCGAGGAAAGGCTCTCCAATTTCCTGCTCTGGCAGGCGGCCTATGCGGAGCTGATGTTCATTCCCGAATTCTGGCCCGACTTTTCGCGCGACACCTTCATCGCCGCGCTGTCGCGCTACGGCATGCGCGAGCGCCGCTTCGGCGGCCTTCAGGCGGCAAAGCCGCTGGCGGTGGGTTCGTAATGCGCAGTGAACTGCGTCTGCGCATCCTTTCCGGCATCGTGCTCGCCGCCGTCGTGCTCGTCGCGACCTGGCTCGGCGGCCCGACCTTCCGGGTGCTCGCCGCGGCCATCTCGCTGCTCGTCTACTACGAATGGTCGACGATCACCCGCCTGCCGGAAACCGATTTTCGCGCCAATGCCTTCGGCTGGCTGTCGGTCGTCCTTGTGGCCGCGCTGGTGCTCTTCGGTTTCGACGAGGCGCTGGCCGTGCTTGTCGGCGCGGCGCTGATCGGCATCGCCTATGCGCTGGCGCTGAAGGGCAGCGGCTGGCTTGCCGGCGGCATCGTCTATTCCGGCCTGACGGCGATATCGCTTGCGGCGATCCGCGGCGACAGGGCCGACGGCTTTGCCGCGATGCTGTTCATCTTCGCCGTCGTCTGGGCGACGGATATCCTGGCCTATTTCGTCGGGCGCGCCATCGGCGGGCCGAAGCTCGCTCCGCCCATCTCGCCCGGCAAGACCTGGTCGGGCGCCATCGGCGGTGCGGTTTCCGCCGTCATCGCCGGGACGCTCCTGCACATGGCGTTCTTTCCGCTGAACGGCCTCTGGGTGCCGGCGATCGCGCTGGTGCTCTCGGTGTTCAGCCAGATCGGCGATCTTTTCGAATCCTTCATCAAGCGCCGCTTCGGCGTGAAGGATTCGAGCCGCCTCATTCCGGGACATGGCGGCGTCATGGATCGGGTCGACGGCCTTGTTTTCGCCTGCTTCGCCGCGTTCCTCATCATGCTTGGGAACGAGATCATGTCGGGCACCGCGGGCACGCCGGCCGGCGTGTTCCTTTTCGGCCCGTAGCGGCGCCATATTGGGGATTGGGTTCATGGACATGCTGGCTGGCTCCGTCGGATTCGTGACGGGCTATATCCTTCCCTTCCTTGTCGTGCTGACGCTCATCGTCTTCGTGCACGAGATGGGCCACTACCTCGCCGGCCGCTGGTCCGGTATCGGCGTCACCGCCTTCTCGGTCGGCTTCGGGCCGGAGCTCTTCGGCTTCACCGATCGCCACGGCACGCGCTGGAAGCTCTCCGCGATCCCGCTCGGCGGCTATGTGAAGTTCTTCGGCGACGACGACCCGGCCTCCATTCCGGACTATGGCGCCGTCGCCGCGCTGCCGGACGAGGTGCGCAAACGCACCTTCCTCGGCGCCGCGCTCTGGAAGAGGGCCGTCACGGTCGCCGCCGGCCCCATCGCCAACTTCATCCTCGCCATCGCCATCTTCGCCGTGATGTTCGCGATCTACGGCCGCCAGATCGCCGATCCGATCGTCGCGGAAGTGCGCCCGGACAGCGCCGCGCAGGAAGCCGGCGTGCTCCCGGGCGACCTGCTGGTCGCGCTCGACGGCAACCCGGTCGTGACCTTCGACGACGTGCGCCGCTATGTCAGCGTGCGGCCCGAACTGCCGATCACGGTGACGGTGCGCCGCGACGGCCAGGATATCGACCTGTCCATGGTGCCCAAGCGCACCGAGATCACCGACCAGTTCGGCAACAAGATAGAGCTCGGCCTGATCGGCATCGCGACCAACGAGGAAAGCGGCAATTTCCGCGTCGTCGAATACGGCCCGGTGGAGGCCCTGGGGCAGGGCGTGCTGCAGAGCTGGCACATCGTGACGGGTACGTTCGACTACCTGTCCAACCTCGTCACGGGGCGCATGAAGGCCGATCAGCTCGGCGGTCCCATCCGCGTGGCGCAGGCATCCGGCCAGATGGCGACGCTCGGTGTTGCCGCTCTGCTGCAGCTTGCGGCGGTTCTGTCTGTTTCCATTGGACTTTTGAACCTGATGCCCGTTCCGGTACTTGATGGCGGCCATCTGATGTTCTATGCGGTGGAGGCTATCCGGGGCAGGCCTGTCGGGCCCGGGGCGCAGGAGATCGCATTCCGCATCGGCATGGCGCTGGTGATGATGCTGATGGTTTTCGCGACCTGGAACGACATTTCCATGCTTCTCGGCTAAGGTTTGCCGGCACGCCGGCGGGAATCGAAAAGGGGAGCCGTTTTTTCTGGAGCTGTCGCGCTAACGCTCTGTTTACCGTAATGAAACGGATGTAGTGACCTTCGGGCCACGGTTTGAATTGAAGTAAACAGAAATTAACGCGTGACCTTGCTTGTATGGCAAAAGCGGTTAAAACGGCAAACGTGACCGGAGTCGGGCGCGCGCCTGCCGGGACGTTGAAACGAAGGTAAGTAGTGAAGATGAAAGCTGGTTCAAACTTTTTGAACGCCGTGTCGGCCGTTGCATTGTCGGCCAGTATGGTCGTCACGGGCGGCTCTTTTGCCACGCTTGTCTCCGCCAGCGCCGCGGAAGCAGCCGTTATCCGCAGCATCCAAGTGCGCGGCGCCAGCCGTGTGAGCGCCGATACGGTCAAGGCGAACGTCACCATCACGCCCGGCAAGAATTTCTCCAACGCCGATATCGACGCGTCCGTGCGCCGTCTTTTCGCGACCGGCTATTTCTCGGACGTGAAGATCTCCGTTTCCGGCAGCACGCTCGTCGTCACCGTGGATGAAAACCAGCTGATCAACCAGGTCGTCATCAACGGCAACCGCAAGATCAAGGACGAGAAGCTGACGCCCGTTCTGCGCTCGCAGTCGCTCGGGCCCTACAGCGAGACCGCTATCGAGGCCGACAAGCAGGCCATCCGCGATGCCTATGCCTCGATCGGCCGTTCCGACGCCACCGTCACGACGCAGGTCTATCCGCTCGGCAATGGCCGCGTGAACGTCGCCTTTGTGGTCGACGAAGGTGACCGTACGAAGATTTCGCAGATCAATTTCGTCGGCAACCAGGCCTACAGCAACAGCCGCCTGCAGGCCGTCATCGTCACCAAGAAGTCGAACTTCCTGTCCTTCCTGACCCGCAAGGACGTCTACAGCGAGGACAAGCTGCGCGCCGATGAAGAGGCGCTGCGCCAGTTCTACTTCAACAACGGTTATGCCGATTTCCGCGTCGTCTCGTCCGAAGCCGTCCTCGACGAAGCCTCGAACGAATATGTCGTGACCTTCACGGTCGAGGAAGGCCAGCGCTACGATTTCGGCGCGGTCAACGTCGAATCGACCGTCGAGGGCATCGACGGCGAAGAGCTGCAGGGCCTCGTCGAATCGCGCCCGGGCAAGATCTACCGCGCCCGCGACGTGCAGGATACGATGTCCGAGATCTCCAAGCGCGTTGCTGCCAACGGCTATCCGTTCGCCCGCGTGACGCCGCGCGGCAACCGCGACCTCGGCAACGGCACGATCGCCGTCGACTACCTCGTCGATCAGGGCGAGCGCGCCTATGTCGAGCGCATCGAGATCCGCGGCAACACCCGTACGCGCGACTACGTCATCCGTCGCGAGTTCGATATCGGTGAAGGTGACGCCTTCAACCAGGAAGTCATCACGCGCGCCAAGCGTCGCCTTGAGGCGCTGGGCTATTTCTCGACCGTCAACATCACCACAGCGCCGGGCAGCTCGCCCGACCGTGTGGTCCTGGTCGTCGATGTGCAGGACCAGTCGACCGGTTCGTTCGGTATCGGCGCCGGTTACGAGACGGGCGACGATGGCGGCTTCAAGCTGGAAGCCTCGATCGAAGAGAAGAACTTCCTCGGCCGCGGCCAGTATATCCGCGTCGCTGCCGGTGGCGGCGAGCATTCGCGTGACTACAACCTGTCGTTCACCGAGCCCTATTTCCTCGGCTACCGCCTGGCGGCCGGCTTCGACGTCTTCAAGAACGAGGACGACAGCGAGGATTACTACAGCGTCGATACGCAGGGCTTCACCCTGCGCGTGACGGCTCCGATCACGGAAGACCTGTCGACCTCGCTGCGCTACAACTACACGAAGCTCGACTACAGCTCGGGCGACCTGGACGAACTGTCGTCGCCCTACCAGCATGCCGTGGTCAATGGCCCGTGGGTTCGCTCTTCGATCTCGCACAGCCTGACCTACGATACGATCGACGACCGGACGCTGCCGCGCGAAGGCATCTTCGCTCAGGTCACGCAGGAGTTTGCCGGCCTTGGCGGCGATTCGGACTTCTACAAGATCTCGGGCAAGGCGCGTTACTTCCACACCCTCCTGGAAGATGCCGACGTCATCGGCTCGATCGCCGTCAGCGGCGGCCACATGTGGGGTCGCAACGACGTCAAGGTCTACGACCAGTTCACGCTGTCGGCAAACGAGCTGCGCGGCTTCGAATCGGCCGGTATCGGCCCGCGGGCGACTTCGACGCGCGATTCGATCGGCGGTACGACCTACTTCACGGCGTCCGCCGAAGCATCCTTCCCGCTGCCGTTCATCGCACGGGATTCGGGCTTCCGCGGTGCGGTCTTCGTCGATGCCGGCACGCTTTACGGCAACGACGTCAAGACGGTGGCGGCCGACAAGGTCCGCGGCGAGGACATGAGCCTGCGTGCGTCGGTCGGTGCGTCCATCATCTGGGCTTCGCCGTTCGGTCCGCTGCGTGTCGACTATGCGGTTCCGATCAAGAAGGAATCCTTCGACGAGGTGCAGCGCTTCAAGTTCGGCATCGCGACCCAGTTCTGAGGTAAGCAGTCCAGAACTGCGAGAAAACGGACGTTCTGGAGTCATGCCTATGGAGCATAACTGGTTTTTTCCGCCCCATGACGGCATTCGTCTGGGTGGCCTTGCCGAAGCGCTTGGGGCGGAACTCGCCGATGCCGCGCATGCCGATCGTGTTGTGCGCAGCGTTTCGCCGGTCGCCCGGGCGAAAGAGGGCGACATCTGTTACATCCTCTCCCGCAAGATGCGCGCCGAGCTCGAAACGAGCGAGGCGACGGCGATCCTGTGCGACCGCGCGCTGGCTTCCCTCATCCCGTCGCGGATCGCCGTTCTGCTTTCCGCCCGGCCACACACCGCCTTCGCCCGTGCGGGCGAAATGCTGTACCCATCGGCCATGCGCCCGGAGGTGACGACCTCGGCGCCGGCCGGCATTGCGCCGGGTGCCTATGTGGATCCGCAGGCGCGCCTCG